>NZ_CAXUGK010000010.1:0-125952 GCF_964250605.1 Bacteroides sp. AR20
GCTATACATAAATTCTAAAATTTTTGTTCGCAGCGAAGATAGAGGTTGCAATCAATAGCCATTTTTTGACTGCTTACTATTTTTATCTTAAATGGAAGCGCAACCGTCAACCCCCAATATCTGTCCCGATATATAGGATGAACGGTCTGATGCCAGAAAGGCACAGGCATTGGCCACGTCCAAGGGAGTCCCCAAACGCCCCAATGCAATTCTCTGGATACGGTTGTCAATTTTCTCACCGCTCTCTTCGTAAAGTTCGGAAAAACGCTCCGTCTTTACAATGCCCGGAGCCACCGCATTCACACGGATTCCTTGAGATGCCAGTTCCTTGGCGGCAGACTTGGTGAAAGCTATAATCGCCCCCTTGGTTGCTGAATAGGCAGACTGGCCGGGAGAGCCGAGTACAGCTGTCACCGAAGCTATATTCACAATGGAGCCGCCATGTCCTCTGGCCATCAGCCGGGAAACCAGCTGTACCATTTCTATCACAGCTATGACATTCACCCTAAACATAAGCTCGGTCTCCGGACGAAGTATCATGCCGATCTTCTTGTTGAATACAACACCCGCATTGTTCACCAATACATCAATCCGTCTTTCCTGCTTGAATACAGACATAAAGGCTGATTTTACAGCCACAGCATCAGTCACGTCAAAATACAAAGGACACACACGTGTGCCGTATTTCTCCGAACAAGCTTTCGCCCATTCATCCATAACTCCCTCTGCACGGTCACAGGCATAAACCAAAGCACCATCCGAAGCAAAACGTTCGGCTATCGATTTACCAATGCCTTGTGCAGCACCGGTAATGATACATACCTTATTCTCTAAAAATCTTTCCATATCAATCATTTCAGGCTACGCCCACCATCGATTACCAGATTAGTTCCGGTAACCCATGATGCGGCATCCGACAACAAATAGATGATGGCATGAGCCACCTCACTTGGTTCTCCGTAACGTTTCAAAGGATATTGTTCTACATCTTTGGCTACATCTTCTTCTGTCAACATCCGATTGGATATCAAAGGGGTATTTATTCTTCCAGGATGTACAGCATTACATCGAATCCCCTTTCCAGCCAACTCTAAAGCTGCATATTTCATATAAGCACTCAATGCACTTTTAGAAGTTCCATAAATACCATTAGCTGGAGCAACATTATTGTAACCAGAAATTGAAGCAGTAAACACCACAGAAGAATTATTTTTAAGCCTCTTTCTCTTCACCAACAGTTTTAATAAAAGCATTGGAGAAAAACAATTTATCCGAAACACCTCATCTAATACCTCCAAAGAATAAAATTGTAAAGGAAGCATCTTTCCTATTCCAGCATTACTGACAAACCCGTCCAACAAAGGAAGCCGAGAAACTAAATCTTCGCAAGCGTCTTCATTCATCAAATCAGCAACAAAAATAGAATGACCATTGCCTAAATCTGCCAATTGTTCCTTGGTTTCTTGTAAGGCTTTCTCATTTCGACCGGTTAAAACCAACGCAGCCCCCAATCTTGAACATTCTATAGCAGTAGCACGTCCAATACCAGATGAAGCACCTGTTACAAGTATTGTCTTGCCTCTCAAAGAGAAAGGATTATACATCTACTTTTTATCCATTATTCTGTTAAACAAATCACTGATAGTTTGAGAACTACGAATATCCTCACCATTTATGGTTATCCCATAAACCTCATCCACCATTGCAATGACTGACAAAGCAATTAATGAAGACCATTCATCCAGTTCTCTAAACTTAGTTCCAGCACCCAACATTTCAACTGTTGTATCATCAAACTGTTCCGCAAAATTTTCAATAAAATCTTTGATTTCCATAACTATATATATTTAAACTAATTTCTTAGCAGGATTACCGAATACGGTTGTACCAGCTTTAACTCTTCTAATAACAAAACTACATGCACCTACATGGACATTATCTTCGACTATCACTTTATGATTAATGACCGCAGAAGTATGAATTGTTGTCTCGTTTCCTATTTGAATTCCTCCGACACAAGTAACATGAGTATCTATTCTGTTAAAATCACCAATCTTAGCATCATGCCCTATCACTGTGTACGATTGAATCATGTTGTAACTACCTATGCTACAGTCAGCTCCCAAAGAGGTAAAAGCACCTATCACATTACCTTCGCCCATGCGAACATTTGACCCTATTCGAGCTGTACTGTGAACGATATTGATAAACTTGGCATTCCGTTCCATCAAGTACTCAATACAAACCCTTCTTGATTCGCCACCAATAGAGAACGTAAAGACATCATCCACTTCGGGCAAATAATGGGATATTGTCCCCAACATAGGAGGATAATCCTCAAAACCATCCAGTGCAGATAAGTTGTCGTCTATGAATCCCTTGATAGTATACTCTATGCCATAACCTATACTCTCACGAGCTACGTCAAAAATGGTGCGTCCCATACCACCAGCACCGATTATTACTAAATTCTTCATTATATCAATCAAAAAATGTGGGCATAAAATCATCATAGTAGAGCCGAGTATCCATATAACACTGCCTATTGTGTTCTTTCTCTAAAATAGACAAAGACCGCAATGAATACTCATCTATCAAATCATCTTCGAATGAGAAAATTATATAGCCCCTTGCTCTGTAGTAATTAAGCAACATATTATCATTTCGCAAAAAAACTTTCACGCCATTTCTCAATAGCTGGATAATATTACCTGATGCCTCTTGACGTCGCTGTCCGAAGATGGCAACATCCACTTTTTCAAGTAATCTGAAATACTCTTCCTTCGGTAAATAAGTAGTTATCGGAGAAAATGAATTTCCAAACAACTTATCACCCATCTTAACGACACCCCGTTTCACCCAACTACTACCATAAGATAATGGTACTATCACATCGTATTGCTTAGTGCAATTAAGCTCTTTAAGCCTACGAAATACAGTTTTATGATTACCGAAAGCTGAAGCCTGATGGTTTACCATTATTGTTGCAGTCTGCCTATCTTTCAGGTCAAAAAGATAAGGTGGTGCTTCTCCTCGCTTACTGGCTGAGTAAGCAAATAACTTATACTTTATAGGAACATTAAAGTATTTCTTCAACAAATCATAATCATCCTTAAACCAAAAACAGAAATAATCTATATGAGGAAGCATTTCCATCACTACTGACGGCAAATAACGTCTACACAACTTACGAATGAGCTTACTACATGCATTGGGCACATAATAAGAAGATATTTTAAAAGGCGAAAAAGGTTCATCCAATAATTTATAGTTCTTTTCATACCCCAACGTCTGATAAAGTTCATATCCCCAGAACAGCCAGTACACAGTAAACTTTCTTTTCGTCTGGAGGAATTTCAAGATTGATGCAAACTTAATCGAACACCCATGAAACACTATCTTATCAATATCATTGTCAACGCATAGCTTCCAAAGTTTCCCAAAGTTTCGTTCATCATAAAGATTCAAAATAACAAAATTCTCTGGATGTTTGATTATTCTCAATGCGCCTGTTTTCTTTAGGATAACGAAAGTATTCGTATTGGGATAATACTCCTCAAACACACGCCTTGAATGTTCTATAAAGTTATGGTCAAAACCTATATGTAAAGCCGACATAATTTATTTGTTTTCTAACTTCAAAATGGGTAAACTCAATATAAAAAGGTAGAGCCATATTGGTTTCAAAGGATAATCACGGATTAAGTTACCTACGATGAATACTATCAAGAAGCCCAAAGTCCAAATAGAGCGATAATTCCAATAATAAGCCACCAGAAACAGCAGTAACAACACTGTACCCAATACCCCTCGGATAAAGAAATATCGTTTGTAACCAGCACATCCAATCGTAATGTTTTGATTGGCATTTTTCTCACTACCAAATGCGTCTCTTCCCATACCCGTCCACACTTTACTACTAGATAGGTATTTGTCAAATTCCGCATCGAAGTACATGGATGTTCTATTATTACCCACCATCTCACCATCTTCAAACTCTATACGATGGAAAATCATCTGATAAAGTACGTTATCTCCATTATTGTAGAAATAAGATATTATACCAACTGTAGCAAAAAGACTTCCAAATATAATAATCCAAATAATTTTTCTCATTTGGATGAAATATATTATCACTGCCCCGACCAACAAACCATACGCCGCAAGTGACAAAGAGAACAACACCCCTGCCAGCAAGATTTTATTTCCAAATTCACGCAAACGAAAGCGGTTTATACAAAGTAAGAACACACACATCGTGCCCAAATGTCCTGGTTCTAAAAAAAATCCGGCAAAGCGGGGTACAAGTTGTAGGTCTGGATCACCATTCAGATTGAATAAATAATAGATAGTGTGATAGTAATATGGGTCTGAAGCATCCGTATAATGAGGCAATGGAAACTTCAACAAGAACAATATCCAACCGACCAATGAAATACCTACACAAAACTGAATCACCTTTATGACAAAGTTTAGTATCTGCCTTTTGAACTGAACAGGAATAAGTATCAGTATTTCGGTACAAAACAGCGTTGACATAGAAGCTAGGATAGCTATCGGATTCAAGTCGGATACGCACAAAGTTTCATATGCGAACAAGAAAAGAAGCAAAGCCATACTATGAAATACACTAATATATGTATATCTAAAATGATTGACATACAATCTTAAGTGAAACAAAAAAACAGCTATGCCAAAAACAACAATAATAATCTCGGGTATTGGCCTTACCCACAGAATACGTTGAGACTTGAACATCAGCAACAGCACGGCAAAAGCCAACACAAAGATGTCAAATTTTGGCTTTGTAATAGCTACTTTACTTTCGTACAGGAATTCAGTCATTCTCAGAAAAATAATTGTATAGTAGTTTGATTAACGGCTTATGTATATCGTTATACCCATCAATATATTCTGATGCACTACCGCTGCATATAATGACAAAGCCCATTTGATGCTTAGGGTCGAATATCATTGCACTTTTCAGTCCAAATCCGCCCCCAGTCTGTCCGTACAATGTTGTATTGGGAACTAAACCACGATACTGCCGAAATGCAAAACCGTAATTGTTCTTTCCTACATAATTCTCACGCATCATCATTTCACTTCTTAATGACAGTATGGTAGCCTGCTTAAGAGTACCACCTTTCATGTGCATCATCATATACTTGGCCAAATCTGTAGTAGTTATTTTCATACCAGAATCGGGATAAACCAACCCTATAGATTTACCTAATGTATAATGAGTCTGAATTTGATATCTATAAGGACGATAGGCTTCATCGTCCTCTCTAAACGCCCCCGATTCCTTATTATAACGATAGAGCCTAACAAACTTGGTTGAATCTAACAAATTGCAATTAAAACCACCTTGAATATCAAGCGGCTTCATTATTCTACTATCAATCTCAGTGTCAAATCTATTTCCAGTAGCCCCCTCTATCACCGCACCGAGTAGCAAATAATTGTAATTGCAATATTTGTACTCCATACCAGGTTTAGTTTCAGAAAAGCACTTAGCATAGTTGTCAGAAATAATAGGATTGATTATGTCAAGCGACCACCAACGTTGTGAATCATTAATGCTTGATGTGTGAGTAAGCAACATCCTTACAGTTATGGGCTTATCTCTATAGGAAGGATTTCGCAAAGGGAATTTGAGAAATTTCTGAACATCATCATCCAAGTTCAAAACACCTTCTTCTACAAGTTGCAATATGGCGGTAGCCACAAAGGTTTTTGATACAGAAGCAATACGAAATAGGTCATCATTCTTCAAAAGTATTCCTTGATTGTTAACTGTTGGTACTTCTTTATATCCCCAAGAATGAACATAAACAATAGAATCTCCTTTGACAACCGCAATTCCCAGACCTGTCATTTTCATCTTGTTAAAAATGGCCTCTATCTGAGCCTCAAGAGATGAATGATTCTCATTATCAGAAGCTACACCAGAAAATGCACATTCCAACAAGACAAAAATAAATAATATCGTTTTACAGCCTACTCGCAGCATAACTATTCCTTAAATGTCTCACCTTCTTGGCAAATACGGACAATGAATAATCGCCACGCTCCATCCATTCCTCATAGTCTGCCCTCAAAAGAGAATATACACACTGATCATGGTACTTCCCATCCTTATAGATGGCTTCACGATATATTCCTTCCAACTTATATCCACTAGCTTCCATGATTACTCTTGAAGCAATATGTTCTGATAAACATTTACCTTCGTAGCGATTGATATTAAGATGATTAAACACTAATTCTCGGATAAGCATTCCTACCTCATACCTAATGATACCATCTTGATAAAGAGGGTCTATTACTATCCCCCCACCCACGGCTGTACGGTTGAGATAATCTATATTATTGACCGAGACATATCCTACCATCTTCCGGCTATCGTCATTCAAACAAATAGCTAAATAAATATCTTTTCGGTTATCCATCATTTTTGATTTAACCCACTCCTTTTCAATTTCCAATGAAACATATTTAAACGAAGTGGAAACTAATTTCTGGATTTCAAAATCATTTCTCCACTTATTGATAAGAAGAGCATCTTCTATCTCAAACCCCCTCAAAAAAATACTATTTCCCATCAAGCTAAAAGTTTTATTATATAATCCATTTCCTCTCTTCCATATCTTTGATCTATAGGCAATGCTATTATATTATTAGTCAATTCATATTCCAACATATCTTCCGAACACCATTTCAAAACATTCGGCCAATATGTAGCTATATATATTCTGTTATCTATTAATTTTTTACGTAATGTTTTATCATCCACATAATAAGGATAAACCATAGGACATTCAAACAAGTCCAAAGAATCTATATTCAGTAAATTGTTCTTTAATAGAGCCTCATGAAGAATATTGAAATTATCTATTCGTTTCTTCTTTATATGTTCATAATCTATTCCACATAAAATGTTACAAGTCAATCGTGACATTTTAGAAATTGGAATATAATCAAGAGCATCATCATTATATCTAAAAGAAATATAACCCTGCTCAGCTCCTTCATCAATCCGTTGTAACAAATGCTGCATCCGCATATAAGAATAATGATAAGTAATATCTCGGTTTAAGCAACAGTCTGTGTATAAATATCCTCCGTCAGATACTCCTAAGAATTTTCGAGGAGAATAAAAAGTGTCTATACCATCTATACGAGAAGCAAAAAATGCTTGTGCATTATCTACAATCAGTTGTGTCCCATAAATGGTAACCAACTTTTCCACACAACTCTGCTTTAATCCAAAATAGTTGGTATAAAGAAATGCTTCTTCCGGAAGTAGTTTTGTTATACCAATAGGTTCCAACAACTCATTTATAGAATAAAACTCGTAAGAAATATGATGTTTCTCCAAAGGTTGCAACATCACTTCACATGTATAATAAGGTATATAAACTTTTTTGTAATTACGAGCTAATAATATATATTCAAAACAGTTACGAGCTGTATTCAGTGAAATAGCATCTTTATGATACTCCTCTCCTTTATGCAATTCCAACTCAAAGTATCCCCCTATTGCTTCCATTATCTCACATTCACCTTCAACCATTGACGTTGTGTAGCCAAAGCATGTTCCAATTCTTTCAAAGAATCAAATTTCAAAATCAACATTCCTATAGCATTGTTCGCTCCTTCAAAGCTCTCTACTTCATCCCCGACCTCTACCCACAAATCTTCTTCAACAATTTCTGCCGAAAAGCTCTTTGATATTTCAAGCCCCATAAAACGCCCTGCATTATCAGCATGAAGTACAATTTCTGCCCAATATCCTTGGTAAGTTTTTTGCTTTATTTCTCCAATAGTATCTCCTACTGAGGCACACACAGCAGCAGTAATAAGATCCACTCCTGTAGCATAACGAATCATTTCTGAAAGCCGATTACCTCCTCCACGTGGAGAAACCTCCATAATATAAGGCTTGCCATCCACACCAATCCGTGTTTCTATATTATACACAGAAGTATTCATATTCAAAAGTTTAAGCAATCGTTGTAGTTCAAAACTAAGTTCTGACTCTTGCTGTATAGTCATAGTAGAAGGCCATGAGTATGCAGCTGGAACGAATGTACTTGCCGCATACTCATCAAAACGCTGGGCAGAAAATGAGACAAACTTAAGTTCTCCGTTTATTGAAAAACAATCGCTGTCCGAAGAACAACCTTCTTTCTCTATAAACTGTTCTACAATGATTTTATTCTTGATTGAATGGGCAAAAGCATGCAGTAAAGCTTCTTTCAAATTCTTTTCTTTATCTACACGAGTCACCCCCTTAGAACCTGCTGAATCTGTAGGCTTTACTATAAGAGGGTAAGAAAATATAGCAAGATCCGACAAAGCATCCTCTAAAGAGGAAAAAGCCAAACTCCAAGGTACATTAAATCCATGAATAGCTAAAAACTCTCTGAATTTATCTTTATTCTGAAGAATCTCTACAGATTCGTACGGACCAAAAGAAGGAAGAGACATTTTGTTCTGCACATAAGAAGCCGCCACAACTCCAGGATCAACACCAAACGACATAATACCATCTATTTCTTTCTCACACGCAACCTTCAATACTGCCTCTTTATCAACAATACTCACATTTACGTATTCATCACTATATCTATGTGCAATATTATCGGGCAAATAATCCGCTGTAATCACATAATAGCCTTGTTTATGAGCTGCATCTATCACGGGAAGAAGGTAACGAATACCTCCTAAAAGCATGAGTTTCTTCTGTTTCATTTTTTACCTCACAATTAACTCTAAAGTTCTTTGGATATCTGAATCATTCAGATTATGATACATCGGCAAGCAAATCACACTATCGGCTACTTTAGAGGCAACCGGTAAATTTTCGGGTTGAGCAGATTCCAGTCCGCGATAAGCAGAAAATTCACTAATCAAAGGATAGAAATAACGACGTCCCAACACATTCTGTCCTTTCATCTTGAAATAGAGTTCATCACGTGTCATTCCATATTTTTCCGCATCAATAAAAATCGGAAAATAGGAATAGTTATGACGTACGCCAGGCATATCCTCCATAAAACTGATACCCTCCACACCACGTAATGCTTCACGGTATTTTACAGCTGTCCGATGGCGAGATTCAATAGCTGCATCCACCTGCTTCAGATTTAGCAAACCATAGGCACTGCGCACTTCATCCATCTTGCCATTTATGCCAGGAGCCACAATCGTAGTTTCATCTGCAAAACCAAAATTCTTCAAATAGTCGATACGCCTTTTCGTTTTTTCATCTTTGCATATCAAAGCACCACCTTCAATGGTATTATAAACTTTTGTTGCGTGAAAACTTAAAGTGGACATATCACCGGCCTCCAAAATAGACTTACCGTTCACTTCTACTCCGAAGGCATGGGCAGCATCATAAATTACTTTCAATCCATATTTGTCAGCTATTTCTTGAATACGTGACGTATCACAAGGCTTACCATAAACATGGACAGGCATTATAGCCGTAGTTTTTGGAGTAATGGCAGCCTCTATTTTATCCGGATCAATATTACAAGTGACAGGGTCGATATCCACAAACACAGGCTTGATGCCGTTCCACCACAAGGAATGTGTAGTAGCCACAAAACTATAAGGAGTAGTAATTACTTCACCGGTAATGCGCAATGCCTGCAATGCACATATCAAAGGTAATGTACCATTTGTAAAAAGACTGACATAAGGTACTTTCAAATACTCACACAAGGCTTTTTCCAGTTCTTTATGATAATACCCATTATTTGTCAACCACTTACGATTCCAAATATCTTCCAAATAAGGTATAAAATCTTCCAAGGAAGGAAGTAACGGAGAAGTTACTGTAATAACTTTATTTTCCATTTTTATTTAAGTATATGATTTCCGCTTTAAGAGAGAAAGAGTCACCTGTCTTAATTCAAGATATTCCGGAAGAGCAGTCCTTTCATAAACCAGATAAGCAAGAGAAACTCCTAACAGTAATTGTAAAGGAAGAAGCAGGTAAACGGACAATCTAAAAAAAGACAATCCCCACATGGCAGCAGCCACAGCTATAGATACACAAAATGTAGGCAGTATGTCCTTTATCTGTTTCACAGTAGGATAGTTTATCAAATCGGCAGAATAATAACTATTCAAGAAATAAGCAACAAAAGAATTAAGTACACTACCCCACAACATACATTCTATCCCCAAAAATACCCCCAATGCAATAGGACCTATGGCAAGAATCTTTTTTATTATTTCCAATTTCAAGAATAAATCCGAACGGCCTTTGACTTTCAGGATATTCAGATTGATGGCATGAAGCGGATAAAGCATGCCCGAAAAGCAAATAATCTGCAAATAGCCAACAGCAGGTAGCCACTTCTCTCCTATAAGAATTATAATTAACGACTTTGCCATCGCTGCTAATCCAAGCATACATGCAAACGTCACCAACATCGTTGATTTTATGACTTTCCTATAAGCTCCGCACAAACGCTCCGGCTCATTTTGAATGGAACTAAGCACAGGATAGCTGACCCGTTGGACAACAGTGGTCAGATTACTAGAAAATATAGTATTAAATTGTTTGGCCCGGGTATATTGCCCCAATACAAATGAAGTAAAGAAACGACCTATGACCAAATAATAAATATCCTTATAAATAGTATCCAACAATCCGGAAACAAGTAGTTTGGAACCAAAACCAAACATTTCCTTGAAACTCTTGACAGAAAACTCAAAAACAGGCTTCCATTTACAATACCCCCACAAAAAAAACGTATTCAACAGCTGACGGGACAATTGCTGTCCAACCAAACTCCATACTCCCATTCCAGATAAAGCCATCCCTATGCCGACAACACCACTACTGATGGAAGCTATCAAAGAAACTTTAGTTTGTGTCTTAAAGTTTATATTCCGAATAAATATAGTACGGGGAATAATAGCCAGTGCATTTACAATCAGCACAAAACCTATGACCCTCATAACATCAACCAAAACAGGCTCTCTGAAAAAAGCGCTAATAGCAGGAGAAGCAAAAAATAAAAGAATATAGAGTGAAATACTAACTATAAGATTAAAATAGAAGACAGTATTATAATCAATACGTTCAATATCCACCTTACGTATCAACGCATTGGAAAAGCCACTGTCTATAATCGAATCGGACACCGCTATAAAAATAGCGATCATGGCCATAACCCCATACTCTTCCGGTGTCAATAAACGTGCCAAGACAAGCCCTACCAGAAAGGTTATGCCCGAGTTGGCTATGTTGTCAATAAAACTCCACCCTACTCCACGGGCGGTCTTATCTCTCAAAGATCCCTGCATGCAATAGACAAAATTATCACCTTAACCCTTCGGAATATTTTTCTTCCTCATACCATACAACAAATCCTTTCCCATAAGAATCCAGCCAATACATCCCATCCCTGTCAGAAAAATGACTCCTATCAGAATCATCGCCTTACTTGGTTTTGACGCCTTTACAGGAATAGTAGCAGGCTCAACAATTGTATAAACAGGGGTTATCTCCTGCACCTTTGCCTCTGCTATCTGCAATTGCTGTGCAACGGATGTATAGACTTGATAAGCTAGATTCATCTCATTTTCTAGACGCACTTGTTCGGCACGATAACTCTGGAGGATGATATTCTTGTTGGCATCGGCAAACTTGGCATAATTCTCCTGCGCCATCTCATATTCTTTCTTCTTACGTTCAAAAAGCTTTTCTTGAAAATGAAAATCCTTACGGGCTTTATTAGTACGATAATCAATAATGTAAGACTGCAACCTATTTACAACAGTATCTGTCAGACATGCTGAAATACGGGAATCCTGCATCGTGACAGAAATTGTAGTAACCCCGGTCTTTTTATCTACCGAAACACCTATATGATCACTCAGTGCTTTCACAATATCAGTCTGCTCTTTTGTCAGCTGAAAAGGATCTAATTTATCCACCTCTTCTTCTGATTCCTTAAACAGAGAAATAGTCCAACTTAAAGCCTTGAAAGGGGCAGATATGATATACGACCACCATGGCATACGCTGGTATTCGTCCATATAGTCATAAAGTGTGGTGTTTATCTCCCCATCCATATCACGGACTGGGACATCAAACAACCCTGTCACAAAAGGAGTGGAACTCACAATATCCGGATATAAATCAGGATAAATCGCATCAGACCCCGAAGATGTATTCAGATTGATGCCAGCCAAACTTGCCAATGAGGAAAGCCCTCCGCCTTTATTATCAGAAGCTTCCGGAGCAATCATTACACTTGTCGTATATTCCTTGGGAATACTGAAAGCAATCACCAGCCCCACAATCACCGCATAGCCGCAACACTTCAATATCCACCTGCGCTCCGCCCAGACCTTCAAGGCAAGCTCAAGCAAATCAATCTCCTCTTCCTGTGTATGTTTATTCTGTTGTTCGTCACTCATACCGGTATCTTTTCTTTTTATATCTTCCACTTGTTTCTTATTTAAAAGTATTAGCCAAAGTAGCCACCATCGCCGCAATAGTCGCAGTCGTGGAGCTCAGACCCATAATCTCGGAAAGCTGGAGACGCTTCCTCTCAGACTTCGTGGGAACCACAATCTCACAACCCGGCTGGATTAAATCACTGTCACTCTTCTTAGCACGGGCTACCGTACCATTCAGATAAATGATGTATGCTTTCTTCTTTTTCGCATTTTCGCCATAACCACCTGCCATATTGATATAATGTTTCAGCTTGGCATCTTTCTCCCAGGTTACTGTATTAGGATACATCACTGAACCGCTGATCTTCACCGTATTGACGTATTCAGGAATATAAACGATATCTCCCTCACGCAGGACAATGTCATAGTCACTTCCCGGATTAAACAGAGCCTTTTCCATATCGATGCCTACTGCGTAAGTCTCAGAGATGGCAAGCTTGTCCACAGAGATGCTATCCTTCCCCTCACCACTCTGAGCTATGCGAAGTACATCCGTCTCACGCCGACGTTCCTCATCATTGCGCTTACGAATCAAACGTCCCCCCTTTATATATGCCGCCGGAGTAATTCCGCCTGCACGACCTATCACATCACTCAGACGTTCATTCTTCTTCAACAACGAATAGCTGCCGCTGAAAAGCACCTCACCCGCAACCGTCACCATGCGCTGAACTTGGTAGGCAGGACTGCGACGAACCTGGACTACATCGAAAGGTTGCAGGTAGAAACTACCGGCATCCGTCAGAAGACCGTCCTTGATGTCAAAGGTGAATGTCTCCGCAAGCTTGCTGCTGTAGGCAGTACTCTTGGGATCCTTGATGCGGCGCGTCACGCTCACACAGGTAGTGGCGGCAGCCTCGGTAAGACCTCCCGCCTGGACAATCATATCCTCTATCGTTAAGTTATCGGAGTACAGGAAAGTACCGGGATTGAGCACCTCACCATAAATGGAGACCGTCTCGCTCTCCTTCAAGTCATGGATACCGGGAACATACAGATGGTCGTTCTTCTGAAGGGGTATATCAGAAACCGTACCGTTCATGATACCCTCCAGATCAACGGCAACCATTTCGTGCGTAAGATCTTCACGCTCACGGTCCAGAAGGACCCGGGCAAGGAAAGCATCTCCCCGGAGTCCCTCAGCCTTCTTTATCAGCTGCTTCACCGTATTCACCTCACCGTCCAACTGATAAAGCCCCGGACGATAGACGGCACCACTGACCTCAACCTTGTTCTCAAAACGGTCGAGTACGGCGTCAACCGTCATTAAGTCACCGTCGTCTAAACGGAATACGGAATAGTCCATCTCATCCACATTATATACTTGATGTTCACGTCCGCTTTTACGGATGATGCGTACAGCCTTCTTATAGGCATCTCCCATAAAGCCACCCGCATACTTCAGTAAGGAAGCAACCGTCTCGGCAGGCTTCATTTCATAATACATGGGACGTTTCACCTTACCTACTATCTCGACCAACGACTGGTAGGGACTCACGATAATCACATCGCCCTCCTGCAGACGGACATCGTCATTCATCTTGCCCTGCATGATGAACTCATAGACGTCCAAATGCTCTATCGTCTCTCCGTTACGAACCAGACGGATGTCACGCAAGCTACCGATATTATTCACACCACCGGCACGGTACAAGGCATGGAAAACCGTAGAAAAGGCCGAAAGTGTATAAGTACCCGGCACCGTGACCTCACCCATAATATGAATCTGAATGGTACGTATATCGCCTAAAGTCAGACGGATCTGTGAATTGGGATCCCCCCCTCCGATACCGGAATAGATCTTGGACAGTTCCCGTTGCAGATAAGCGTTGGCTTCTTTAACAGTCATGCCGTTCAGATAAACGGGACCGAGATCTTTCACCTGGATACTACCCTCGGGACTGATGGTCTGGCGGATGGTATTCTCGGAAGCTCCCCAAATATCTATGATCACCTCGTCACCGGGCCCCAGCCGATAATTTGCCGGAGTAGCCAGATTCACACTAGGTTCAAAGGAGAGATTACGGTTCTGGAACAGATTATGACCGAAAATCTGTATGCCGGCAGCCTCAGGGGCGGACTGGCTTTCAAGTCTCTCATCAACAACCGCTTTCTGGTCATCCAGTTCGGCAGCCTCGTAGGATTCTCCCACAGCAACCGAACGCTTGCGCATCTGTGAGGGAGCTTCAGAACCCGGGACAGCAACACCCGAGTTCTCATATTTATCCTTGATGCGGAGCACCTGTTCGCGGGTCACACCACGGCGCAACAGTTCGGCAGTCATCTGCTTCTGAGATTTTCCGGCTGCCTGTGCTTGTTTCACATATTCAACCACTTGCTCGTCGGACATGCGCTGGGCATAGGCAGAACCGAAGAAAATAAAAAGACATAAAATCAGAAATAAGATTCGACGCATAATTTAATGTTTGTTAGATTCTTATATGTCACACACTGAAAAAATCAAACTAATCCGGGAAGGTGGAACCAAAGGTGATTTATATTTATTACTTCGCGTAGTAATGAAAGAGTTAGTACCACGCTTCCCGGATATTCAATAGATATTGGGCATCTACTAAAGGGGGTATAACCCACTTTGAGTTATATTTTTAATCAAATAATAAGTTATTTTACTATATTCATTGGCAGAAATGCCATATAATCCGTTTCTCTGGAGGCTATTTTTCGTAATACAATGCGTGGAATCCTTTTCACTCATTACATGAATATATCACTTGTATGTTTAGCTCTATATGTCTTTAACTTTTCCCGTGTCTCTTACATTCTCCACTCCATTTTTTTTTTGCCTTGCGAGAAAACTTTCACCTGTTTTAGTCCTCAAGATATTCCCACGGATAGGGATTGTCAACTACATTCCGGAATTCCTCGACAGCTTCCTGCTGTTCGGCAGTGAGCGATGCGGAGTCCCAGGAAGAAATAATCTTCCGGGCTTCGTCGACCAGGAGCCCATCGAACACTTCTCCATAACAGGCAGTAAGCAGACGGAGTTTCAACAGCGAAGCGGGAAGGGTATCAAGGAGATTCCAACAACGGTTTAATATCTCCTGGAGGTGATCCTGCTTCTCGCCATGGTCAATGAACGATGCGTTATAACCCATCAAGAGAGCAAGACAGACGTTTGCCTGTTCTTCCGTAGTAGTACCTCGAGCACTGGAACCATACAAAGCCGCAGTCAAGCGGTAAACCTCACCGTTGCGGCGGGAAAGGTCATCACTATAGATAGGACTACCGTCCATACCTAAATACATCAGTTCGTGCGCAGCACGCTGGAGATTAATTGCTTCTTCGAAAAGGGAGGAGGACATTTTTTTGAATTATGAATTGTAAACTATGAGTTGTAAATTATGAATTATAATTCAGCCGATCACTTCTATAAGGTCCGGATGGATGGTAGCCATGGCAACAGCAATGACACCTTGTATCTCTATAACCACACGACGGTCACGTGCACCCTTTACTTTCAGAAAAATACCCTCCTGACCTGCAAAGTCACCACCCGTAATACGGACTCTAGTTCCTTTCGACAGATTCAACTCTTCGGGCTGGAAATAAAGCAAATGGTCGTTATAGGTTCCGGCAACGGCGATGAAGCGCTGCATCTCATGGTCGGGAATAATTATCTTCTGACCACTGCGAGTATCGGTTATATATTGCAAATAAGTAATTTGAGACTTAACACGCTGTACGTCGGAAGGACGTGCATGGACAAAAACCAGATTACGGATGACGGGAACCAAAGTACGGACTTTCTTACCCTTACGGATACTTACCTTATATTGCATGGGGACAAAACAGCCGAGGTTCTCCTTCTCGAGAAGATGCACCGCATCAAGCTCCCTGCGGTATGTGGCACGCATGGCATGCCAGACTTCAACCTCGTTATCCGTTTCCATTTTCGTTGTTTTGTTCACAAAAGAGTGTTCCTCTGGGGCTTTGAACCCTTGGTATACACCTGGTATTCAATCATTTGCAAGCACCTTATGTAAAATACAGCAAGCATTGTGCCCTTCTTGCCAACAGTTTTTTTGCAGTTCGTCATTACCTTCTGGTAAGAGACTATAAACGAACGGATTACAAACAAAAAGCGTTTTTTAAACGTTCGTTTAATGGACGCAAAGATAAGACTGTTTTTTATATCCTCAAAATGTTTAATAAAAATATTTTGGAAAACCCATCGTATATCAGTTTAATCTACAGTAATTCAGTATATTAAGTATCTTATTTAATATTTAAAATTTCCATTCCCTTTTATTAACTCATTCCCTATTTCATTTCCTGAAATTTGACGTCCATTAAACGAACGTTTAAAAAACACTTCCAAATCAAAGTCATTTCCATTTATATATCAACGCATTAACCCATCATAAAGATAAAACCCAGCTTTTTATCTCCATCCTTACTCCACAAAAACAAAAAACTTGATATACCTTTGCATTTATTTTACAAACTACAGTAATTTTAATTATTAACCCAAAAACATTAGAAAATGAAGGCAAAAGAAACACTCCAAAGTAAGGAAAAAAAACAAAAAGAGACACCCTTAAAACGGATGTAAAGCACGGCATATCAGCTCCTAAAGCAGGAGTAGGACGTCCCTCAAGCGGGGAGGTTATAGGAATATTGCCACAATATAGGAAAGAAGTCATTAAAGACATCATCCTATGGAAAAAATCAAGATACTTTATAGAAGAAAAGCCGACAAGCAACAAGGCATTAGCACAATGGGCATACTCACATTTCGACTTCAGAACGCCAGACTATAAAAGACTGTCAGAAAACACTATAATACAAGAGTTCGGTGAAGTGTGGCGGGAAATGAAGGTAGCAGGAGAGATATAGGGAATAAAACAAAAAAGGGCAGAAACCACGAAACTTATTGACAATAATTAAATATAAACAACTTAAGGAATAAACCACTTATCTTTGCCGCCACTTTGGTAAAGATGAAGCCACACCGCCTATAGATGCCGCTTTCTCAACGAATGCGGCATCTTTTTTTATATATAAGCGTACCTCCTGCCAAACTAATACAATTATTAATTTTAAAGACAACAAGATGAGAAAGTCGACAAAGAACGCTTCACTTCACGAAGCACTGAGAAACCTATGGAAAATACGTATCATGCTGGAAAAGAACTACACGGAAACATGCGCCACATGGATGACCCGACGGATAGAAAGCCTGATAGACCACATGCAATACGGACACGCACTCATAGCCTACCACAAGCAGGACGGGACATTCAGGCTGGCGAAAGCCACCTTACTGCCCTACAAGGCTGACTTCAGAAGAGATTATGACATCACAAGAGTGACAAGCACCATAGCCTTCTGGGACGTGGAACTGCAAGCATGGAAAACTTTCCAGCTGGAGAACTTCCTCGAATGGAGCCCCATATGCTAACCATTAATCACTAATCATTAAACACTAAAAACAATGGCCATGATGTACGGGGGAATGCTATACTTCCCCCTCAAAGTAAATCTATTCGAAGAGATAGCAGTGGAACTGGTGGAAGCCAGGTTCGGACTGAAAGGAACGGCGGCGGTAATGAAACTGCTGTGCAAGATACACAAGGAAAACGGATATTACCTGAAATGGAACGCGGAGCAATGCACACTGTTCACAAACAAGGCGGGAAAGGACATCAACGAGCAGGAGATGCAGGGAATCGTGGACATTCTGGTGGAGAAAGCTTTTTTCGACCCCAAAACCTATAAGGAGCAAGGGGTACTGACCTCTACCGAGATACAGAAGGTATGGCTGGAAGCCACCAAACGAAGAAAAAGGGACCTCACCACCCTGCCCTATCTGCTGGTAGAGACGGAAGAGGACAAGCCGGACAAGGACAAGACTTGTACGCAAAAACGGGAAAATTGCACGCAGGATACAGACATTTTCCCCGAAAATGCATGCAATTCCAAACAAAGCAAAGAAAGCAAAGTAAAAGAAAGCAAAGCAAAAGAAAGTAGAGCACTTCCCCCTCTTACTCCCCCCGGGGAAAGCGGAGGAGCGCAGGGAAATCCTGATTTAGACATTCCCGGATATGCCTACAACAGGAATACACACAACCTGGAATGCCTCATGCTGAATCTGGAAAAGCTCTACATCACCGACCGGGAGGAAATCAGGAAGATTCTGAAGTTATCGGACTACGGTAGGCTGGGAAACTACGTCTGGAAAATATTCAATGGGACGAACTGGAGCAAGGTGAACAGCAAGGGAGGATACATCATCTCGGTACTGGCGAGGGAGAAGCGGAGTACGGGAAGCTGATTCCGCAGGACACAAGCTATCAATAACATGTCATGCAGGAAATCAACAACGTGTGATACAAAAAACAAATATCGTGTCGGCAGGATATTAATTCCTTGCCGACACGATATTCATTCCTTCTTCGTCCTTAAAATTGTGACTTATAATTATGCTGATATTCAGCGCAAAACCTCTGCAATTCAATAAAAAATGGCTGGAACACAGCAAACAGTTCCTCATCGTGCTCTTCAAGGTATCGAATTGCCTTATCTACGGATATATCAATATGATGATATTCCACCATGATGTTCAAAGACTCTCTTATTCCGTTCAGAGTGGCGTATTTCCGCAAACGGTCGGTCAGGATAAAATGCCAGATAAAACGTTTGAACCGTAGCGGAAGATAGCGGTAATTGATAAGGAGGGAAAGATAAAAATTCCGGGTATACTTCCTCAAGGAGCCTCCGGAGAACGACTCGAAACGGGAAGCCAGCAAATAATCGAAACAAATATCCAGCAATACCCCCGAATACCGTCCGAATTCAGGTTGAAGCCTATGCACCACCTCGCAAACTGCCGGATGATGGTCGGTATAGTCGTCAATAGCGCGGTGAAGCTGAATACCCTTGGCTATATCCGGCGGATAATTCTTATAGGAGCTTCCCTTTACGGCATCGCCTACAAAATTGCCCAACTGTACTTTTCTGTTCGAACCGGAAAGGAATATATGTGCCAGATAGTTCATGACAAAAGATTTACCAGCTCCTTGCAAAGACGCTCCTTCACCTCCTCCATCGACACCTCGTGTCCCAGCTCTTTCTGCAAAGAAGTGACACCCTTGTCTATGAATCCGCAGGGATTGATATAGCTGAAATAACGTAAATCGGTATTCACATTCAGTGCCAATCCATGCATGGTGACAAAATGGCTGCTGCGCACGCCGATGGCACAAATCTTACGGGCACGGGGAGTATCGCCCTCCAGCCATACGCCCGTTGCCTTCTCCAGACGTCCGGCCGCGATGCCAAACGAAGCACAAACACGGATTACCGCCTCTTCCAGCAGATGCACATATTCCTTCAACCCCAAAGAAAAGTCGTCAAGGTTCAGAATAGGATAGCAGACCAACTGTCCCGGACCATGATACGTAATGTCTCCGCCACGGTCAATATGATAGAGCGTAGCCCCTATCCTGCGCAGTTGTTCTTCTCCCAGCAGCATATTCCTTTCTTTTCCGCTACGCCCCAATGTATAGACATGGGGATGCTCGCAGAGCACAATATGATTGACATAGCACTCTCCTGCCTGCTTGGCATGTACAAGTGCGTCAAACCATTCCGTCTGCCGGCTCCATGCTCCGGCATAAGGAATCATGTTCCAATCTGATATTTCCAGTTTCATGCAAGCAAATATAGTACTTTTTTGAATTCTAAAAAGAACATTTCATTTTAAAAACAGAATGTCTTCCGTTACTTTTTCCCGGAAAAGAATTACCTTTGTGCGAACTCTAAACGACAAAGCGTATGGAATTTCCTCAAGTCGACCTGCCAGTAGACATGATTGCATGGACTGAAGTAACGGAAGACATTCTAAACATATACAAACAGTCGTGCCGCCTGAAAGCATGCATCTTTGCACTATGCATAGAAGGTTCCATCACGGTATCCATCAACTTGATGGATACGGAAATCAAGCAAGGGGATTTTATCACCCTGCTTCCCGGAACCATCATACAGTTTTACGAACAAAAGGAAAAAGTGTGCCTGGGATTCGTGGGGTTTTCTTCCCATTGCCTCAATGGAGTCAACCTCATCCAGTCTACATTAAGCTCCTTCTCCAACATACTGGAGTATCCGGTACTGGCTATCAACCCTACCGTCGCCTCCTATTTCAAGGACTATTTTGCCTTATGGGCACGCATCACGACCGGTCCCTATCCTCCTGACACCAAAATGGCACAGAGCACTCTGAGCATGCTCCTCAGCGGCATAGACAGAATGTATTGCCACCGTCCGCAGATGCAAAAAGGGAACAAGAGCCGGAAAGAGGAAATATGCCGCGAACTGGTGCAGCTCGTCATCGAAAACTATACCCGCGAACGCCGCGCGCAATTCTATGCCGACAAACTGGGCATCTCCCTGCAACACCTCAGCACCACCGTGAGGCAAGTGACCGGCAGAAATGTATTGGACATCATCGCCCACGTCGTCATCGTAGACGTGAAAGCCAAGCTGAAATCAACCAACATGACCATTCAGGAGATTGCCTATTCCTTGAACTTCCCCAGTGCTTCTTTCTTTGGAAAATACTTCAAGAGGCACATGGGCATGAGTCCGCTGGAGTATAGGAACAGCTGAGAATACAGCCATCAGAACCTGGAACTCAGACGAAGGCTGCTCAAAGCCACGGATACACAGGAAAGAGCCATGGCAGCACCTGCCAGCGCAGGACTCAGCAGGATGTCATAGACGGGATAGAGTACTCCGGCCGCGACAAAGATACCCACTGTATTATAGATGAAAGCCCAGAACAGATTCCGGTACATGAGGCTCACAGTCTGGCGAGACAACCGGAAAACTTTGGGCAACAGCAGCAGGTCTGAAGTCCTGAGAGTAATCATGGCGGTGTCCATCAACGTATCGGTCCCCTTTCCCATGGCAATGCTTACATCAGCACAGCTCAAGGCTTGCGCATCGTTCACGCCGTCACCTACCATGGCAACCGTTTTACCCTGAAGCTGCAGCTTATGGATGAAATCCTCTTTGTCATCGGGCATGGCATCGGCCATAAAACGCATGATACCCAAACTGCCGGCCACGGAAGAAGCTGTACGCTCACCGTCTCCCGTAAGCATACATATCTCGATGTCCTGGGTACGCAGTTCCCGGATAGCTTCCATAGAAGTCACCCGCAACTGGTCCTTGATGGCAATAACGGCAAGTAAATCGTTCTCACGCCCAAAGTAGACAATACTGTTTCCGTCCGATTCATATTGTGTCAGCATATCGGCCAGGATATCCGACAAATTGGCTTGATAATCTTTCAGCAGTTTATGGCTTCCTACCCAATATTCCGCACCTTGATAGGCCACTCTGACACCTTTTCCGGTAATGTTTTCAAAACCGTCCAGGTGGGCAGGGATAACCTGCTCCTCCCCTTCCAGGGCCGTAACGATTGCTTCTGCCAGAGGATGGTCCGAAGTAGACTCGGCAGCAAGCAATACATCTTTATAATGCTCCTCCTGCCCTTGCGCCCACAGCCAGCCTATTACCGTAGAATGTCCTTCTGTCAGGGTCCCGGTCTTGTCGAATACCACCACATCCACATTGCGCATCTGCTCTAAAGCGGAAGTGTCCCTGATTAGGATATGATTGCGGGCAGCTTTATTGAGGCCCGCCGCCAAAGCTACTGGAGTGGCCAGCCCTACCACACACGGACAAGCCACCACCAATACGGACAAAGCGGCAAACAGACCGTGTGACACTACATCTATGCCTCCGAAGAACACCCATATAAAAAAGGTAAGCAGGGAAATGATGAGAATGACCGGAACAAAAAGCTCGGCAACGCGGTCGTCAATGCGTTGCTTCTCCGGCAGTACGCGGGCTGCGTTATGCTGCCAGCCTCCCAACCGGCAGATAGCCGCCGACACATTTCGCCGGGCACGTTCCTCCATAAACTCGCCGGTCAGGGAAAAGGCGATGATGACGGCGGCAACCCCATAATAGACATGCGGTTCCAGCCCGATGCCCAGCCAATAATCCGGGAAGAAAGTATTGAACACACTGAACAGAAAAGCCACAGAGGTGGTAAGCGCCACCAGACGGTCTATATTGTTGCGGCCCGACCGGGTCCCCTTCCAGGCACCGGTATAAAAAGGAGCGCCGAAAAACAGCAGTACCGGAATTGCCAGTACCATCTGTATTTCACGGGTATAGGGTACATGCACAAAGACTGTAGAAAACAGTATCAGTACGATGGCAAAAAGCCATGCACCGACGACGCGCAATCCCGTGCTGTGCATATCCGGCACGGGATGTGCCTTAGTAATTATATTGCTCATTCGATTTATTTTTTAGATGGTTGTTGTTCCGCTTTAATAAAGCAACAACCGGAATGAGCAGTTTGTTCAATTACTTCTTATCGTCCTGCTTGGTTTCCTTGACAAACTCCGCTTCATAATGGAACTTTTGGAAACCTTTTTTCAACTTTTCCACATTGGTCTTGTCGGCATCATACGTGATGGTTACCGTCTTTGTCTTCAGGTCTGTGTTGAAGTCCTTCAGTCCCTTCTCAAAACGGATGTTATTGTTTATCTTCCTTACACAGTTCTCACACTTCATCTGTGCCACCTTGAACACGGCTGTACGGATGTCTTTTGCCATTGCGGCAGATGCACAGAAGAGTACAACTGCCAAAGTCATTAAAAATCTTCTTGTTTTCATTGTTTCGCTATTGATTTAATAAATAATATTATATTCTCGGCAAGTTAAAACGGACACCTACATAGGCTTTTGCCCCATGCATCGGTCCCCACACCATCGTAGCATCAAAGTTGCTTCCCCAGGGATTGGAAGCATCAATGATGGGGTTTTTCTGCTTGAAGTTTGTCAGGTTCTCGCCACCGACGTATATAGACCAGCGACGGAAATAGCGCGTCACCTGGGCACTCAACTGCTCGAAGCCGCCATAGCGCCTTTCCCACGACCAGTTGCCGTCTGTCAGTTCGTATGGAGCCGGCATGCGCCCGCCACCGTTCAGTTGCAAAGTCACATCAAACTGCCACAATCCCAAAGGTGTCTGATAAGAAGCCGTCAGCAAACCTTTATACTTGCTGGTAAGGGGTTTCTCCATCAGCTCTCCGTTGTAATTCGTTTTGGCATCCGTCCAACGGTAAGCCGCGGTAAAGGTGAAACCCGGGAAGAACGGATAGCTTGCCTCCACCTGCACTACCTGCGAATAGGAACGGCCGTGAAGGTTGTAGAACAGAACGGCATGCGGGTCCGTATCCATATCCACCACCACCTGCTTGCGGAAATCCGTGTAATAGTATTCCGCATTCAGGTTCAAGGTTTTGCCGGACAAGGGAATATAGGCGGAAGTGCTTGCGCCATAGTTCCAGGCCTCATCCTGGTCAAGACGTTTGGCGATGTCTATCCGGCGGCTACTTGCCAGCAGATAGTTATTCTCGGCCAGCACATGGTTCGTGCGGTATCCTTTTCCTGCCGAAAGACGGAAATGTACATACTCGTTGGGATTGTACTTCACATGGAAACGCGGGGTGACGAAATAGCCGTACTCGCTGCTATGGTCGCCGCGGATGCCACCCATCAGCACCAGTTTATCGTCCCAGTTGTAGGTGTACTGCACGTAGGCGCCGGGGACGGCTTCTTTGGTGAATTTCTTCGTCAAAGGCTGTGCGGCGTCATTGTCCAGGCGGTAGTGCTGGTCGTAGGAGTCATAGTTGAAGCTCAGTCCGGCAGAAAGGCTTTGACGCTTGGTCAGTTCCGTCTCGAACAGCAAGGAGGCATAAGCGTTGTGCTGGTCCACATCGTAGATTTTCCGTCCGTACAAGGCATCCTGCTTGTGCAGGGAGCCGGAGAGAATCAATGCCAGGTTGGTATTCTTCTCCTTGTTGAATATATAGGCGTTCTTGGTGAAAGCTTCGTAGCGGTCGGTACCTATACTTATCTTATAAGGGTCTGCCAGGGACGTTTTGCCATGGCTGACTTGCCCGCTGTTGCGGTCTTCTGTAAGCACTTTGATGCCTGCCTGGAAGACGTAACGGTCGCCCATGTATGCCCAGCGGTTCCAGAGGTTGTACTGCTCCACACGGGGGATGTCGGCAAAGCCGTCGTCGTTGCTGTCGTGAGCTTTGGTCTCATTCTCGTAATGCGCCAGCAAAGAGGTGCTCCAACGTTTGGAGAGTTTCACCGTGGCATCGGCATTGGCTTCATAACGGTTAGTACTGCTGGCAAAGAGATTGGCGGAAAACCAGTCGGCCTCGGGCAACTGGGGTTTCTTGAATTCCACATTGATTTGTCCCGTGATGGCCTCATAGCCGTTCTTCACGGACGAACTGCCCTTGCTCACCTGAATACTCTGCATCCATGGCCCGGGTACATAACCCAGTCCGTAGGGGGCGGCAGAGCCGCGGTAGTTGGGGATATTCTCCGTCATCATCTGCACATACGTACCGGACAAGCCGAGAAGCTTGATTTGCTTGGCACCGGTGGCGGCGTCAGAGTAGGTGACGTCCACCGAGGGATTGGTCACAAAACTCTCTCCCAGGTTACAGCAGGCGGCACGACTCAACTCGGCGCTGCTTATCATATCTTCGTTCATCACACTGTTACGCAGCTTCATGGTGCCCAACTTACGGCTGACCACATTCACCTCGCTCAGTTCCACCCCTTCGCGCAAGACAATGTCGAGCGTCTCATTGCGGTTACTGACGTGTATCGTATCGTTCTCAAAACCGATAAAGCTGACTACAAGCATATGCTTGTCATTGGGTTTGGACAAGGAGAAAGTACCGTCCGCCGAAGTGGTGGTGCCTTGAGTGGTTCCCTGCCAGAAGAGGTTGGCACCCGCAATCGGGTCACCCAAATTATCCTTTACCGTTCCCTTTACCTGCGCCTGCAAGGCGGTGAAAGAGAACAGAAGAATGGCTATCAAACTATATTTCATTTCTGTTTTATACTTAAAGAAGTGATTAAAAAACAAACAGTTCCCTCCGGGCAATCCAGGTCATTGCCCCGTATAAAACAACACTAAATGAGAAGCGTGGAATAGAGCGCCAGATAATGACGCGAGCCGACGACATATGGCGGTGCTCCTGAAACAACTCTCGGAGTACAAGCCACCTGCGGCAAGGAGTGATCAAACAGCGGCAGTTGCTCGCAAAACAGTGTAAGGAATGGCACGAACGAAACAGACTCGTGTGCATGCTTCACGAAATCCACCTTGTAGTAGACGGCTGTACAGCCGGTATCCTTGCATGTTTGCCGTGAGGCACGATGTGTATTATGGCATTTGGAACAGCCGGAGGTGCAGCAACTTTGTGTCGTCTCGCATCCGGCACAGCAATACTGAACTACAGAAATCCCCACTCCGCTTATAATGATAAGGGAGGAAAAGAGTACAGCCAGTATGTAACGGAGTTCCTTCATAAGCGCTGCAAAGATAGAAAGTTTTAACCGTTTGCCGGAATTAATTTTTCCTTTTTTATGTGTGCAGTTCGTTAATAAGTTCTATATTTGTCGATAAAGTTTTTTGATTGATATGTTGATTTATAAACGAAATTCAATATGAAAAAGCAAACTGTCAGCCTACTTGTCCTTCTGCTTGCGGCAAGCGGCTTTTTCTTTTCCTGCGGTAACACCGTGAACAAAAACGCATACGCGTTGGAGTTCGACAGTATACAAGTAAACGAAACCGTACATCTCTTCGGAGACACAGCCAAGCCGGCCTGCAACCTCATCCTCAACTTTGCCTACGCCAGCCAGTCATCCGACGTAAGGCTGAAAGACAGTCTGAACACCTTCTTCCTCTCTGCCTGCTTCGGCGACAAGTACATGGCGATGACACCCGAAGAAGCTGTCAAGAAATATACGGAGAAATATGTCGGCGACTACCGCAATGACCTGGAGCCGATGTACAAGAAAGACGAGGAGGACAAACAGGACGAGCAGAGTATAGGAGCCTGGTATTCCTATTATAAAGGAATCGAAAGCCATGTGCAGTTGTGCAATACCTTGATGCTGACCTACCGTATAGATTACAACGAATATACCGGCGGCGCACACGGCATCTATATGTCCACCTTCCTCAACCTCGACCTAAAGACCCTAAGCCCCATCCGCCTGGACGACCTCTTTGAAGGCGACTATAAGGAAGCGCTGACCGACTTGCTTTGGAAACAGCTGATGGCAGACAACAACGTCAGCACCCGCCAAGAGCTGGAGGACATGGGTTACGCCACCACCGGCGATCTGGAGCCCATCGAGAATTTCTATCTGGACCCAACGGGAATCACCTTCTATTATAATGTATATGAAATTGCCCCATACGTAATGGGAGCAACCAAAATCACGTTGTCTTATGAGGACATAGCCCATCTGATGAACGGTGAATTCATCACATTGAGCAGTGCTATAAAGGCAGACGGTGAATAGGAACTGTAATCAATTGTCTATCAACATAAAATTCACAATGGATTTAATACTCAAATATTTCCCGGACCTGACGGAAGAACAGAAACGGCAGTTTGCCGCACTCTACGACCTCTATCTGGACTGGAACTCTAAGATTAATGTCATTTCACGCAAAGATATAGAGAACTTGTACGAACACCATGTGCTGCACTCTCTGGGCATAGCCAAGGTAATCAGGTTCAGACCGGGGACACAAATTATGGACCTCGGCACGGGAGGAGGCTTTCCGGGAATCCCGCTTGCCATCCTTTTCCCCGAAGTACAATTCCATCTGGTGGACAGCATCGGAAAGAAAGTACGCGTAGCCTCCGAAATAGCCAACAGCATCGGGCTGAAAAACGTCACCTTCCGCCATGCCCGCGCAGAAGAGGAAAAAGGGAAGTTCGACTTTGTGGTGAGCCGTGCCGTGATGCCACTGACAGACCTACTGAAGATTATCCGCAAGAACATCTCCTCCAAACAGCAGAATGCATTGCCCAACGGACTGATTTGCCTCAAGGGGGGCGAATTGGGAAACGAAACCATGCCCGTCAAGAACAAGACCACGTTGTGGGACTTGAAGGAGTTCTTTGAAGAGGAGTTCTTCGAGACAAAGAAAGTAGTATATGTAGGGGGATAAATCTAAATACATAATATGAAAATAAAGAGATTCGAATTTAATATGTTCCCGGAGAACTGTTATGTGCTTTGGGACGAAACCAATGAAGCGGTCGTCATTGACCCGGGCTGTTTTTATGAGGAAGAAAAGCAGACCTTGAAAAACTTCATCATCAAGAATGGGCTGAATGTGAAACATCTGCTGAATACCCATCTGCATCTGGACCATATCTTCGGCAATCCTTTCATGCTGAAAGAGTTCGGTCTGAAGGCCGAAGCCAACCAGGCCGATGAGTTCTGGATTGACGAAGCGCCGAAACAAAGCCGCATGTTCGGCTTCCAACTGCAGGAAGCCCCCGTGCCCCTGGGCACTTATCTGCACGATGGAGACATCATCACCTTCGGCAATACAGAACTGGAAGCCATCCATGTGCCGGGACACTCGCCAGGCAGCCTGGTGTACTATTGCGCGGCAGACCACTGCATGTTCTCGGGGGATGTGCTGTTTCAAGGCAGCATCGGCCGTGCCGACCTTACCGGCGGCAACTTCGACGAACTGATAGAGCATATTTGCAGCCGTCTGTTCATCCTGCCCAACGACACGATTGTCTATCCCGGACACGGAGCACCGACTACCATAGGAATAGAGAAAGCGGAGAATCCGTTCTTCCGGTAAATATACAGCAAACTTTTAAATCATTACAGCCATGAAAAACGACCTATTGGCCTACCGCCACATCGGCATCAGCGAAAAAGACGAGGAGAAGATGCTCCAAAAAATAGGAGTGAAAAGCCTGGACGAGCTGATTGATAAAACCATTCCTGCCAACATCCGCCTGAAAGAACCGCTGGCTCTGCCCAAGACAATGACAGAGTATGAATTCGGACAGCACATTGCAGGGCTGGCTGCCAAAAACAAACTCTACACAACCTATATCGGTATGGGATGGTACAACACCATCACTCCTGCCGTTATCCAACGGAACGTATTCGAGAACCCCGTTTGGTACACTTCCTATACCCCCTATCAGACCGAAGTCTCACAAGGACGCCTGGAAGCCTTGATGAACTTCCAGACTGCCGTATGCGACCTCACCGGCATGCCCCTTGCCAACTGCTCCCTGCTGGACGAAGCGACTGCCGCAGCCGAAGCCGTGACGATGATGTATGCCCTGCGTCCGCGCGACATGCAAAAATCGGGCGCCAACGTGGTATTTGTTGACGAAGCCGTCTTCCCGCAGACGCTGGCAGTAATGACTACCCGTGCCATTCCGCAAGGTATCGAGCTGCGTATAGGAAAATACCATGAAATGGAATTCACACCGGACATCTTCGCCTGCGTACTGCAATATCCCAACGCCGCCGGCAACGTGGAAGATTATCGCGCCTTCGTGGAAAAAGCCCATGCAGCCAACTGCAAAGTGGCCGTTGCCGCCGACATTCTGAGCCTTGCCCTGCTCACCCCTCCGGGAGAATGGGGGGCCGACATCGTCTTCGGAACCACACAACGGCTCGGTATACCGATGTTCTACGGCGGACCGTCGGCAGCCTACTTTGCCACCCGCGACGAGTACAAGCGCAATATGCCGGGACGCATCATTGGCTGGTCGAAAGACAAATACGGCAAGCTGTGCTACCGCATGGCGCTGCAAACCCGCGAGCAACATATCAAGCGTGAAAAGGCGACTTCCAACATCTGTACCGCGCAGGCACTGCTGGCTACAATGGCAGGCTTCTATGCCGTATATCACGGTCCGGAAGGCATCCGCACCATTGCGGAACGCATCCACAGCATTGCCGTATTCCTGGAAAAGAGCATCAACAGACTGGGATACAAGCAGGTCAATGCACAATATTTCGACACGCTCCGCTTTGCACTGCCCGACACCATTTCGGCACAGCAGATACGTACCATCGCTCTAAGCAAGGAAGTGAACCTGCGTTATTTCAAGAACGGGGACGTAGGCATGAGCATTGACGAAACTACGGACATAGCCGCCGTCAATGTACTGCTCTCCATCTTTGCCATTGCCGCCGGAAGGGATTGGGAAAAGGCAAGCGACGTACCCATGGCAAGCAGCATCAGCGCGGAGATGAAACGCCAAAGCACCTATCTGACACACGAAGTATTCAACAAATACCATACGGAAACGGAGATGATGCGCTACATCAAGCGTCTCGACCGCAAGGACATCTCACTGGCACACTCCATGATTTCCCTCGGCTCGTGCACCATGAAGCTGAACGCTGCCGCAGAGATGCTGCCGCTCAGCCGTCCGGAATTCATGAACATGCATCCCCTGGTGCCCGAAGACCAGGCCGAAGGTTACCGCGAACTGATAAGCAACCTCAGTGAAGAACTGAAGATAATTACCGGCTTTGCCGGCGTCAGCCTGCAACCCAACTCCGGTGCGGCAGGCGAATATGCAGGACTCCGCGTCATCCGCGCCTATCTGGAAAGTATAGGACAAGGGCACCGCAATAAAATACTGATACCTGCATCCGCACACGGCACCAACCCGCCATCCGCCATCCAGGCAGGCTTTACCACCGTGACCTGCGCCTGCGACGCACAAGGCAACGTGGATATGGCCGACCTGCGCGCCAAAGCGGAAGAATACAAGGCAGACCTCGCCGCCCTGATGATCACCTACCCTTCCACACACGGTATCTTTGAAACGGAAATTGTGGAAATCTGCCACATTATACACGCCTGCGGTGCGCAAGTATATATGGACGGCGCCAATATGAATGCCCAAGTAGGCTTGACGAATCCCGGCTTTATCGGTGCGGATGTCTGCCATTTGAATCTGCACAAAACGTTCGCCTCTCCTCACGGTGGCGGCGGACCGGGCGTAGGTCCCATCTGCGTGGCAGAGCATCTGGTTCCGTTCCTTCCGGGACATAAATTGTTCGGCAATGCCGCCAACCAGGTGTCCGGAGCTCCCTTCGGCAGTGCAGGTATCCTCCCCATTACTTATGGCTATATCCGCATGATGGGAACAGAAGGGCTGACACGGGCCACAAAGATAGCCATCCTCAGTGCCAACTACCTGGCAGCCTGCCTCAAGGATACGTACGGCATTGTTTATCGGGGTGCTACCGGCTTCGTGGGACACGAAATGATACTGGAGTGCCGCAAGGTGCACGAAGAGACGGGCATCAGCGAAAACGACATCGCCAAGCGTCTGATGGACTACGGCTATCATGCCCCTACCCTCTCCTTCCCGGTACACGGCACGCTGATGATTGAACCGACGGAAAGCGAAAGCCTTGCCGAACTGGACAACTTTGTCCACGTGATGCTGACCATTTGGGACGAGATTCAAGAGGTAAAGAACGGCGAAGCCGACAAGACGGACAACGTGCTGGTGAATGCCCCACATCCCGAATACGAAGTGGTAGCCGACACGTGGGAGCACAGCTATACCCGCCAAAAGGCAGCCTACCCGATAGAAAGCGTGCGCGAAAACAAGTTCTGGGTGAACGTGGCACGTGTAGACAACACGTTGGGAGACCGTAAACTGTTGCCCACATGCTATGGATGCTTCGACTGATGAAAAGAAAGCGTAACGGACTATTTTATAGTAAAAAAGAAGAAACCATCAATTCCATCTCCCATGGCATCGGCATTGCCATGGGAGTAATTGTAAGTACACTATTCCTGATAAAATGCTACCAGGCGCAGAATCTTTGGGCAGCATGCGGCGTATGGCTCTATCTGTTCGGCATGGGAGGCTCCTATCTTGCCTCCACACTCTACCACTCCCTGAAACATCATAATCCGTGGAAACGACGCTTGCGGCATTGGGACCATGCAGCCATCTATTGGCACATTGCAGGCAGTTATTCCCCCATCATACTCATTGCATTGAGAGAGGACGGCGGTTGGGGCTGGGGACTTTTCGGCTTCGTCTGGCTATGCGCCATCATCGGTACTGTTGTCAGCTTCCGCAAGATGGAGGAGCACAGTTACGTGGAAACAGTATGCTACATCCTGATGGGGCTGTCCGTACTGGTAGTATTCAAGCAGCTTTTCGCCCTCTCCCCCACAGCCTGCTACTGGATTATTGCCGAGGGGGTATGCTACATCACGGGAGCCGCCTTCTACTCCTTGCGCAAAGCACGGTACATGCATTCGGTTTTCCATTTCTTTGTATTGGGCGGTTCAGCCTGCCACATGGTGGCTGTATGGGACATACTGGTGAAGATGCTGTAAGCAAACGGCAAGCGCACAACCGCTAAAAGAAGTTAATAAGTATCTCTTTCCCTTGCTTTTCTCCATAACTTACCCTACGTTTGCAGTGTTGTACATCAGTGCAACACTAATAAAATTATGATAACGATAGAGAATACGAGCTACGGTTACAAGTCCAATCCACTTATTTTCAACAACATATCTTTGGAAATAGGAAACGGTATATATGGACTTCTGGGAGAAAACGGCGTAGGCAAAACGACGCTGATGCATCTCATCTGCGGACTACTCTTCCCCAAAAACGGAAAGTGCAGCATAGACGGAAGAAACACGGCAGAGAGACAGTCCGAAGGGTTGGCCCGTTACTTCTTCCTGCCCGAAGAGTTGCAGATGCCTACCGAAAGCATCGCCAGCTTCGCTGCACGCCATTCCGTATTCTATCCACATTTCAATCAGGAAGAATTCAAGCTGAACCTGGAAGAGCTGAAAATCAACCGGAAACAAAAACTCTCTTCCGTCTCCTACGGACAACAGAAGAAGGCAATGCTGGCATACGCCTTTGCCCTGCATACTCCATACATCCTGCTCGACGAACCGACAAACGGGCTGGACATCACCTCCCGCCAAGCCTTGAAACGTATCATCAGCCGCAGCATGGACGATGAAAGCACGCTGCTCATCTCCACCCATCAGGCGCACGACTTCGAGAATCTGCTGGACCATCTCGTCATCCTTGGCAAAGGCGAAATATTACTGAACCGTTCGCTGGACGAAATCAGTAACCGGCTTCTCTTTGCCCGTACGGACATCCTGCCGGCAGAAAGCATCTACAGCGAACAAGACTTGTCGGGCCATTTCTCCATTCTCCCCAACGAGGACGGAGAAGAGAACACACCGGACATCGAACTGCTGTATAAAGCGGTGTTGCAACAACCGGAAAAGATACAGAGCATGTTTCAATGAAAATCCATCATACAAACAGAACTATGAACGCAACTTTTAATCTGAAACGCTTCCTGCTACTGGAACAATATAAAAGGAATGAGACCGGCAGGCACCTGCTTTGGTCGGCAGCCGTCGTATCGTTCATCTGCATCCTGTGCATCCTCTACGACATAAACCGCGGTGGAAGTTACTACGGCAAACATACCTCTGCCACCGAATTCTCCCGCTACGTACTATGGTTTATCCTCATGGCCCCCTGCCTGCTGGAAACAAATTTCAGCAAACACAGCTCCACTCTCGATATACTGCTGCCGGCATCGGCATTCGAGAAGTTCCTGCATATCTGGATAAAATACCTGCTGCTGCTTCCCCTATTCTGCAGTCTGCTGATAGCCTGCCTCAAAGGTCTGCTGTCCTTAAGCGGCAGCGAGTTCCTGCAGTATTTTGCAACGCACATCACGATGTTCCGGATACACAACACCCAGATACTGACCTATGTAATCCTGCATGCTTCCGCCTTCATCGGATACTTCGCCTTCAGCCGGCAAGTCCTGCTGAAAAGTTTCACCATCTTTGTAGGCTCCATTGCCGTCTGCATAGGAATTGTAACTTTTGTGGCCTCCCTCATGCCCGAAGCCAGAGCGGACGGATACTGGATGGATAACATTGCCACATGGCCCCACACCAACTATCCGCTGTCGGCCGGTGCACAAGCCATCGTGACTTTCTGCAATTATGCGGCTCCTATCAGTGTGCTGCTCGGTTCATGGGCATCGAGCTACTTCCTGCTCAAAGAAAAACAACTGTAGCCTATGGACTTCAAGACCAACAAGCCGATATACCAGCAGATTGTAGACTTCTGTTTCAGCAAGATTCTCACCCGCGAATGGCGGGCGGAAGAGCGGGTGGTATCCGTGAGGGAGCTCTCCACACAACTGGCAGTGAACTCGCGCACCGTGTTGAAGGCCTATGAATACCTCCAGACGGAGGACATCATCTACCCGGAACGGGGAATGGGGTTCTACCTCTCCAAAGATGCGGTGAAGAAAGTGATGCGAATACAGAAGAAAGAGTTTTTTGAAAACCAGCTTGCCGACATGTTCCGCAGCATGGAGCTGCTCAGCATCAGTATAGAAGAAATAACAGAACGATATAACAAACTTAAAAAAGACGGTTCATGAAGAGATACGCAAAGACTGCATTATGGATTACCTTCGGACTCCTCTTCGGACTTACGATTGTCAAAGTTTCGACACTGATGTACGAGATTTATTCCTTCATGCATTCCTGACTTTCATCGGACAGACGAGGAAAGTATAAACAACTGACATACAAGCCTCAACATCTTTCCTTAACGGAAGGAGTGGCTTTTGCATCCCTATCCAACAGTAACAGACTAATACAAACGATTATGAAAACCAAACTTTTTTTACTATTGCTTGCCCTCTCCGTACTCCGTACGCAGGCACAGAGCCTCTCCATCAAAGGACGCGTCACGGACACTTCGCAAGAGGCAATTATAGCCGCCAATGTGTCATTATGGACCATAGACTCTACTTTGGTGACCGGAGTAACCTCGGATGCACAAGGCAAGTTCACCCTCCATAAAATCAAGGCAGGCGATTACCGCCTTTCCATCTCCTTCATCGGCCTCCAAAGTGAAAACATACTGCTGAAACTGAATAAAAGCCTCGACCTGGGCGATGTACAGTTGCAGGAAGATGCCGTAAGCCTCGGTGAAGTGACGGTATCCGCCAGCAATGTGCTGCAGCGGGTAGACCGGCAAATTATCCTGCCTTCCGAAAGCCAGCTGAAACGCTCGTTCGGTGCCTACGACCTGCTGAACAATCTCGGCATTGCCCGTCTGCAAGTGGACAATCTGAGCAACAGCATGAGCGTCAGCGGTGGTGGGTCCGTACAAACCCGTATCAACGGCATTAAAGTGACAGACAAGGAGATAGCGGCCGTCAGAGCCAAAGACGTACTGCGTGTGGAGTTCATCGAAGACCCCGGCAAGCAGTACGGAGACGACGAGCTGGGCGCCGTAGTCAACATTATCCTGCGCCGCCGCGAAACGGGCGGTGTTGTGAACTTCCAACTCTCCGATTCGCCCCACACCCTATGGGGAGAGAATTTCCTGAGCGCGAAGTTCAATTACAAGAACTCCGAATGGGGCATCGACTACTTCAACAAGAACGGCAAGTATCACAGCCGCCTCGAATCCCATGAAACCTTCTATCTGGGCGACCGTACCATCGACCGCATCAAGGAAGGCATCGAAGACGAGTCTCCCTCCCTGAGCTTCATCAACAACCTGAATCTGACGTACAATCTGACGAAAGCGGACAAATATGTATTCAATGCCATTTTCCGTAACAACCTCAGCAATGCCCCCTACCAGAATGAGCTGAACAAGATGTGGGCAGTGGGCAGCACGGAGTCCATCTATTCGTACGTCAACAACCACACATCCAGCTACTCTCCGGCGCTCGACCTTTACTTCCAGCATACCCTGCCCCATCAGCAGAGCATCCAGGTGAATGTAACGGGAACGCTCATCCATACCAAGAACAACCGGAAATACAAGGAGTACAAGGACGAGAACGCACCGCTGGCAGACATCCAGACATTAGTGGACGGCGACAAGCGCTCCGTCATCGGCGAAGCCATCTATGAAAAGAACTTCAAGGAGGTGAAGCTGAGCGGCGGTGCCCGCCACTATCAGATGCGGACAGAGAATGAGTATAAAGGTTCCAACCCTACCACTTCGAAGATGGACCAGTCGCAGACATCCGCTTTCTTCGAGGTGCAGGGCAAGGTAAAGGACTTCAGCTATGCGGGCAGCGTAGGCATGACGCGTGCCTGGTTCAAGGAAAGTGAGGAAGACCATGCCTACTATACCTTCACGCCCACCGTGCGGTTGAGCTATAATCTGAAGAAGGCGGGATTCCTGCGCTACCGGTTCAACATCAGTCCTGCCATACCGTCACTCGGTTCGCTGACGGATGTGGAGCAGGCGATGGATACGATACAGATAGTCCGCGGCAACCCGTTGCTGAAAACGTATCAACAGTTCACGAACTCCTTGTCTTACAGCTATTCGAAGAAGCAGTTCAATGCCAATCTGAGCGTGCGCCACCAGTATTATGACAATCCCATCATGGAAAGCATCTTCGTGGAGGACGGCAAACTGATACTGAAGGATGAAAACCAGCGGTCGTTCCAAAGCCTGAATACGGAACTGATGGCCGGCATAAATGGCGCTACACTGTTCGGACTGAAAGATTTCCTGACGCTTTATGCTTCGGGAGGATATACGCGCAGTTGGTCGGAAGGCCTGAACTATAGCCATATGTACGATGAATTCTATTACAGCGTGATGGCGCAAGTGCAATATAAAGGCCTCTCGCTGCTCGGGCAGTTCCGGAAAGTGCAGAACAATTTCTTCGGCGAAACCATTAAAAAGAACGAAAACCAGACGGCATTCATGGCAATGTACACCCGGCAGAACCTTCAGGCGGGAATCGGTATTATGTTTCCCTTCACCAATAATTATAAAGTGGGAAAAGAAAGAATCAGCAAAGTGGCTCCTTTCCGTTCCGAGACATTCGTCAGGGAGACGGGACAGATGGTCGTGCTGCGCGTGGGTTATACATTCGAGTTCGGACGCAAGCACAAGGCAGGCAACAAGGGGCTGAACAACAGTGATACGGACAGCGGCATCATCAATATGCAGCGATAACCCATTTCCTCTGTGAAGAGGAAGCCCAACGGAGAGTGGCGGAATTATACGTTATTTTGCTTCATGTATGATTAATTACCTGACCGCCACCTCTCCTGCGGGTATCTCTGTTTAGCGGATGATGGTCACCGTACCTTCCTTCACCTTTTTCTCCTTCACCGGAGCATCGGCGGGAGCATATCCCAGGGCTGCGCAGCCATATACCTTATGGCTCTCGGGTACACCCAGCTTTGTCAAGAAAGCGCGGACATCGGGGTCGTCGCAGGTCTGCCCCAACTGGTTAATCCAGCAGGAACCGATGCCGAGGGACTTGGCTGCAAGGAAAATGTTCTCCAAGGCGCAAGCGCAATCCATACCGGCCCACCACTTGTCCGGCTCATTGGAGACAATGACCAACGTGGGGGCATGATAGTAGCAACAATAAGTCTGGCTGTGTCCACGCTCCCGTGTATGGAGGTCGTCACTCTTGGCAAAGGCACCTTTGATTTTATCGTTCAGCTCTTCCAGCACCTCCTTATTCTGGATGGCGGTAAAGTGCCACGTCTCCAAATGCATACCACTGGGAGCATAGGTAGCCGCCTCAAGGATAAGGTTCAAATCTTCTGCGGAAACTTGCTGTTCCGTATAGGCACGGACGCTGCGGCGTGCCTTGATGGTTTGTAATGTCTCGTTCATTTATTTATTTGAGAATTGATAGTTGATAATGCACATCAGTACGTGTTCAGTGGGGCTGTTTCACCGTTTCACCAGCCCAATCTTTACATTCAGCTTGAAGTACCAGACGCCGTTCTCGCGCTCCAAGAAGCCGTATTTATCTTTCTCTACGGCACCTTTCTCCAAACGCGTATTCTGATAGAGGAAGTCTGCAAAGACCTGCGGACGGGATTTGTGGTAGCAGAGTATCTGCCCGTTGCCGTCCGTCAGGAAGATGCCTTCGACGGCAGAGTCCGTACCGTTATAAATTTTGGCAGGGCGCATGCCGAGGGCAAGCGCCAGCAAGAACTGCTTCATCTTGAACTCGTAGAAGCGGTGCTTGTTTATCAACTCGTCCTTTATCTTCAGCGGATTCATCTCCTTGATGCGCTCCGTCAATTCGCTGATGCGGGTGATGCCGTCCAAGTGCATCAAGCGCACCATCTCGGCAAGCATGCGGGGGAAGTGGAGGTCTATCATCAGCAGGTTGCAGCGGAACACGCGGTCGGCAACGTCGGCATACTTCAGCACGCCGCCCAGTCGCTCAATCATCATCATGCGTTCTGCTACTTCCGTAGAAGATTCCGGCAGGGCATTCACCTTGTTCACCGTGGGCACGGCAAACTTTACACCGCTTTGCTCCAGCTTCAGATTCGCCGTGCGCCCTCCGTCCAGCAACGGATTCATCGGGGTAAGGCGACAACGGACATTGAAGCCCGTTAGCGGAGCTTCGGGATGCCAGAAAGCTACGGAGAAATCGGTACGGTCCTCCGTCTTTGCTTCCAGGTCGAAGATATTGACAGCATCCAGGAAAGCTTCCAAGCCTTCAGTCACTTCCACTTCCTCGCCCGAAACGTTCTTCAACAGATGCAGAACCAACTCTGCCGCATCACCAAAGTCTTCGCGGGGGAAACGCAGTTCCTCCTTCTCGCCCGGAACAAACGAACCGTCCTTCCCGGTAGTTCCGCTGACAATGCGCACTTCCTGCTCTTCGATATAGTAACGGCGCGTACCGTCATGCTCTTCCCTCTGTATCAAGGCAACGGGCCAGCGCAGGGTTTCGTCTTTTTCAGCTTTCGGTGTGCCCGGTGACACGGCTCCATCCGCCAGCAGGCGAAAGAAGGTGTAGAGCTCGCCCAGTTCTCTTTTTGTTGCACTAAATGCCATAAACTTTCTTTTGTTTAAAGGAGGGAGTCAGCCTTTCATAAGGAGTGATGCCGTTTCCGCAAAGAAAACAGTCTGTTCCGAAGGACAAAACAACTTGTTCCGTTAAAGGAAACGAACAACTTCCCTATTGAAAGGGGCTCTTATCCCATTTGTTGTATTATTCAAACCTCAATGTTTCTACTTTCTCCAACCGTGCCCGCAACTTCGGCATCATGGACTGGCGGATACGGAGCGTCATGCGGCAGTCCATATCATACGACTGTTCCAGGATTTCCGGCTCCTCCTCCTTCACTACTCGCATCACATCGTTCATGAAAGGATATTCGAAAAGGAAGGTAACCGTCTCATCCACGGTCTTTTCAATAACGGTGGCGGCAGCAATGGCTTCGGCGGCGGCGGCTTTATAGGCTACAATCAGTCCGCTCGTACCCAATTTGATGCCTCCGAAATAACGCACTACGATAATCAATATATCCGTCAGTTCGTTGGAATTGATTTGTCCCAGAATCGGCTTGCCTGCCGTACCCGATGGTTCGCCGTTGTCGTTGGCACGGAAGTCCTTCCGCTCATGGCCCAACATGTAGGCATAGCACACGTGGCGGGCGTCGTAGTATTTCTTCTGGTAAGTTTCCAGATGCGCCTTCACCTCCTCTACTGTACGCACCGGCAGGGCAATAGCAATGAACTTGCTGCGCTTTTCAGTGTAAATGCCCTCGGAAAGGGCAACGATGGTTTTATACGTATCTTCGCTCATGCTGCAAAGATAATGCAAACTGAAGAGAGAACTTTCATGCTTGCATGAAAAAAGTTATGTTGAAGTGCAGCTTATCTTATCTAAAGATAATGCAAAATCAAAAGCAGCAGAAATAAGCAAGCTGATTTCTGCCGAAAAGAGTTATCTTTGTACGAAGAATCAGATTTATAATCAAACAGAAAAAATGACAGACGGAATCAAGACATTGCACTATTCGGACCTCTTCCTGGCAATGTATTTCGAGGGAGGGAGAAGCTGCACGCACCGGAATCATTCGCACGTGTTAGTATATATGTACTCCGGTGAAATGGTTATCGATGAAAGAGGCAAAATCACTCGGCTGCATAAAGGAGACTGTGCCTTTATCCGTAAAGACTTTAGTGTGCAAATGACCAAACAAGCCTGGAATGGAGAGCAGTTCAAAGCCATTTTCCTGATGTTCACTCCCAAGTTCCTGCGTGACTTTTACAGCAGGCTGAACCGTGACATCCTGCCTAAAGATGCCAAACGGGATAAAATAAGCTTGTACAAGCTACCTTCCAACCGCCCCGACATTGTAAGTCTGTTCGAATCCATGACACCCTATTTCGATTCGAGCATCCACCCGACTGAGGAGTTGCTGCAACTGAAAAGGATGGAGGGGATATACGTGTTGCTCAATACGAGTAAAAACCTGTATGCTTCCGTTTTTGATTTTGCAGACCCGTGGAAAATAGACATATTGGACTTTCTGGAACACAATTACATGAACGACATATCCATGGAAGAAATGGCCAATTATACCGGCCGCAGCCTATCCACGTTTAAACGCGATTTCAAAAAATGCAGCACACTCTCCCCACGGGAATGGCTGATACAGCGCCGGCTCGAAGCCGCCCGTGAGCTGATACGGAAAGGAGGGCGCAAAGTATCGGAAATCTGTTTTGAAGTAGGCTTCAAGAACCTCTCCCATTTCTCGAAAGCTTATAAAGCCACCTACGGTATTCCTCCGACAGAAGACATACGGCAGGAAGTGAGTCTCACATAGATTGCGGAACTTTTTCTATCCGTGGACTGCACGGCAAAGCATATTGAACCGTACAACAAAGCCATTGTAGCATAGCCTCCTTACATTTGTACCCGAAAAATGATTAGAGTGTATAACAAATTAAATCAAACGATCATGAAAAGTATTTTCGAGAAAGATTTGTCGGGAGAGATGGTTTCACCCAACGAGCCGGGCTACGATGCATTAATTGACGACATTTTCACTACCATCAAGGTGGCCACAGAAATGAATATGGGTTACCGTACCCCCGAGGAGGTACACGGATATATGGGCAAGATTCTCGGTAAACCGCTTGAAGAAAGTACGACGGTGCTGCCGCCACTCTACATCGACTACGGTAAGCCTATCACCATCGGAAAAGGGTGCTTCATCCAGCAATGCTGCACTTTCTTCGGTCGCGGCGGCATAACGATTGGCGATGAGGTATTTATCGGACCGAAAGTCAATCTGATTACAATCAACCACGACCCCGATCCGGAGAATCGCAGCGCTACCTATGGCCGTCCGATTACCATTGAGGATAAGGTATGGATAGGAATCAATTCGACCGTCCTCCCCGGAGTACGTATTGGCTACGGCGCAATTATCGGAGCGGGCAGTGTAGTGACCAAAGACGTTCCTCCTATGACTGTGGTAGCCGGGAATCCAGCCAGATTTATCAAAAAAATCAATAAACCACACCAAAAAGATTAAAGCAAATTCATGAAAAAGATAGTGATTGCCATCGATTCCTTCAAAGGATGCCTCACCTCGGCAGAAGCCGGAGAAGCTGCCGCCCAAGGGGTACATGCCGCATGTCCCGAATGCCAAACCATCGTGCTCCCCGTGGCCGACGGTGGAGAAGGCATGCTCGACGTCCTACTTGCAGCCAGTAACGGAAAACGTATCACCGTCCGTGCCCACGACCCGTTGATGCAACCGTGCGATGCCAGTTACGGCATCTCCGGAGACGGCAATACCGCATTCGTAGAAATGGCTGCCATCAGCGGCCTGCCACTGGTTCCTGCCGACAAAAGGAATCCAATGAAAACCACCACCTTCGGAACGGGCGAACTGATACGCGATGCCTTGGAACGGGGATGCCTCCGTTTCGTCATCGGACTTGGAGGGAGCGCCACGAACGATGCCGGTCTGGGAATGCTGCAAGCATTGGGATTCCGTTTCTTCGATAAAGAAGGACACGAAGTGGGAAGCATGGAAAAAGGCATCGCCCTATGCGGTGCCCTTCTATCGGCAATCAGCTCCATTGACAGCTCTTCCGCCCATCCCGCACTGAAAAAGACATGTTTCACGGCGGCGTGTGATGTACGCAATCCTTTCTTCGGTCCCAATGGAGCAGCCCACGTATTCGCTCCCCAAAAAGGAGCAGACGCGGATATGGTGAAGGAACTGGATGTTGCCATGCAGCATCTTTCGGACGTCATATTCCGCACTACCGGCAAAGACGTATCCTTGCATCCCGGTGCCGGTGCGGCAGGCGGTATGGGGGGCGGTCTCCACGCATTTCTGGATGCACAGTTGAAACCCGGCATAGAGCTTCTTTTGGAAACTCTGGACTTTGCAGAAAAGATTAAGGATGCCGACCTCATCATCACCGGAGAAGGGAAATCGGACCGGCAGACTCTCATGGGGAAAGTGCCTTCGGGCATCTTGCAGGAAGCAAGGAGGCAACATATTCCCGTCATCCTGCTGGCAGGAGCGATAGAGGATGCCGGGATACTGAATGCAGCCGGATTCCGGGGCGTATTCTCCATTACCCCCTCTCCCGTCTCTTTGGAGCAGGCCATGCAGCCTGAATTTGCTCAAGAAAATATCCGAAGGACAGTGGAGCAAATTTGCCGGATTTTCTTTTAACTCCCTCTAACTCCTTTAACATACCGATAGCACCAGATACCGACCACGTCGGCAATCAGCCAGCCGATGGGGATGGACCACCAGATGCCCGTCACCCCAATCTCAGGTATCGAAGCAAGCCAGTAAGAAAGAACTACACGGGTGCCCAGCGACAGCACGGTCAGCACAACAGACATGCCCGGCATACGGATGGCCCGGTAGTATCCGTACAGCAAAAACAAGATGCCGATGCCACAGTAGAAAGCACCTTCGATGCGTAGGTACGCCACTCCCACCGCAATAATCTCCGTTTCGTCCGGACGGACAAAGATAAGCATCAACGGTTTGGCAAAGATGAAAACCAATACGGACACAAGGAGCGAAAAAACAACAGCCGTGACAAATGCACTGCGAACACCCCGGTGGATACGGTCGTAACGTCCGGCCCCGAAGTTCTGTGCAATAAAGGTGGAAAAGGCATTCCCAAATTCCTGCACGGGCATATAGGCGAAAGAGTCAATCTTCACAGCTGCCGCAAAAGCTGCCATTACCGCTGTTCCAAAGCTGTTGACAAGTCCCTGTATCATCAGGATTCCCAGATTCATCACCGACTGTTGGACGCAAGTCAGTGTAGAGAAGGAAGCTATTTCCTTCAAGCAAGTACGGTCAAAACACATATCTTCATGATGCCATCGCAGTTCCGGACGCCTTCTGTAAGTATAAATGATGATGCCCAGAGCAGCTACTCCTTGAGCGAGGACAGTGGCCGCAGCCGCACCCTGAATCCCCCAATCCAGTTGTAGGATAAAAAACAAGTCGAGCGCTATATTCAGAACGACAGAAACTGCCAGAAACCAAAGCGGAGTGACAGAATCCCCTACTGCACGCAGCAGAGATGCGTAGAAGTTATAGATAAAGGTGAAAACTATACCGCAGAAGATTATCCACAAGTAGCTGCGCATCATGCCGTATATGTCTTGCGGGACCTGCAACAGCCGGAGAATAGGGTCGAGCCAGATAAAAACGGCTACATTCAGTATCAATGTCACGATACCTATCAGTACAAACGAACTGAATATGCTACGACGCAGTGCTACATGGTTTCCGGCACCATAATGTAAAGAGAACACAGTGCCACTGCCCATCGCCAGTCCCAGCAAAACGGATATAAGGAAAACCATCAATGTGTATGCCGAACCGACCGCCGCCAACGCCCCTGCACCAATGCATTGGCCTACAATGAGCGTATCTGCAATGTTGTAGCATTGCTGCAAAAAAGACCCTACCATCATGGGTAGGGTAAAATGTAATAAAGTACCGGTTATGCCTCCTTGAGTGAGGTCTCCTTTCCGTAGCATCCTGCTTTTGTTTTTAAGAGTTTCATTTCCGGGTACAAAGATACAAAACCCTCCAACAAATCATCTGGACTCGACGAAGAAAGAGGCATGTAATAAAAAAAGCAGAGGGTTAACCTCTGCTCTCCATACTGTTTTTGTCAGGATTCAGAATCTTTACGACCTGACGAACATCTCTCTTGTCTGCATTACCGTAAAGGCCAATCTGTTGTCCGGGTACTGTTCCCTTTTCATGTTCTGCCTGGGACAATGCTACTTTCGGGTCAATATGCCCTGCTTTCTTATCTATATTCATACCTATTGAGTTTTTCTAAATTCTTATATGAGAACAAGATAAAAAAGCAAATTGTTCAGCAGTGTCACGAGATATTTAGTAATTCCACTTCAAATATCAGTGTGGAATACGCCGGAATGGGTCCACTGGTACGTGTACCGTATCCCATGGTGTAAGGGATATATACAATCCAACGACTTCCGGGATGCATTCGTAGCAAGGCAATCTGCCAGCCCTCAATCACTTCATTCAGACGAAAAGCCTCCGGACAATTCCGTTTCCACGAATTATCGAACTCACGCCCATTAATAAGCGTGCCTTTATAATGCACAGATACTACACTGTTGAGACGTGGTGTCGGACCGTCTCTGCCTTCCTCCAATACCCGATAAAGTATGCCGCAAGGCAATTCCTTGATTCCTTCTGCCGTACGCAATTGCTCCAGAAACTGTTCGTTTTGCAATTTATATTCTTCTTTTCTACTCATATTGACTTTTTCAATACTTTACAATAATTTGTGCACTGCTTTCTTGCAGTTCCGCATATCCTTTTCCGTCAGCTCAGGATGCTTCTTAGTACCTCCCCTCTCAATGGTTTTCACAATCTTGAAACCACTCCATTTCAGAATCTCCCTGAAAGCTTTCACCACACCGTGCGTCTGATTATAGAGAATATTGAAAGGATAAGGGGTAGTACAAGTGCTTACCACAATCGCTTTCTTGCCCTTATGAAGCGGAAGGGGCATTCCCCAGGAGTTCTCCCCCATCATACCGTAAACCATACGGTCGAAAAGCACTTTCACTTCTCCCGGCATGTTTCCCCAATAGCAAGGGGCACCGATTATCACTGCATCGGCTTCTTTCATAGACTGCAACACTCTCTGTGCCCCATCCTCGGGCAGACAACACTTCAATGAACTGCGGCACTTCATGCAACCGATGCAGGGATGTACCTGCAACCGCGGAACGTCTATATAAACAGTCTCAGCTCCACAACCTTCAAGTTCCTGCTTCATCAGCTCCAACATTTTCGACATGTTGCCATGACGGCGGGGACTACCGTTAAGAATCAATACCTTCATTGTATACTCTCAATTTTTCGGCAAAGGTCGGCATTTTCTACATAATAACCTTATTATTCTGTTTTAATCCGAAAAAAACGGGGATGTCTTTTAGTGGAAGACATCCCCGTTTCAGTTTATATCAATTCATTTAGTCCAGTTTATGAATCACCAACCCCGAACGCAACTTTGGCTCAAACCAAGTTGTCTTGGGAGGCATGATGTTGCCCGTATCGGCGATGTCCATCAGCTGCTTCATGGAAACGGGATAGAGGGCCAATGCCACTTTCATCTCACCGCTGTCCACCCGCTTCTTCAACTCTTCCAAACCACGGATGCCACCTACAAAGTCGATACGCTTGTCGGAACGGAGGTCTTTGATGCCAAGCACTTCATCCAGTATCAGATTGGAGGAGATGGTTACATCCAGTACACCAATGGGGTCGTTATCATTATAAGTACCCGGTTTGGCAGTAAGGCTGTACCACTTTCCGTCCAGATAGAGGGAGAAGTTATGCAGTCCGGACGGCTTATAGATGTCCTCACCTTTCTCCTCCACGATGAAATTCTTGCCCACAGCGGCCAGGAACTCTTCGGGAGTCATGCCGTTCAAGTCCTTCACCACCCGGTTATAGTCAATAATAGTCAACTGGTTGGCAGGGAAGCACACGGCCATGAAGTAATTGTACTCTTCGTCACCACGGTGATTGGGGTTTTGCTTGGCTTTCTCTGCACCCACCAAAGCGGCAGCGGCGCTGCGATGATGCCCATCGGCAATGTAGAGGGCGGGCATTTGGGCAAACTCTTGGGTAATGGCATCAATGTCCTCCTGCTTGTCTATAATCCAGAAGGTATGACCAAAACCGTCACCCGGAGCGATAAAGTCGTATACCGGTTTCCCGGCTGTATAACGGGAAATGATGGCATCCAGCGCAGCATTATCGGGATAGGCAAAGAACACGGGTTCAATATTGGCATTGTTCACCCGAACATGTTTCATACGGTCCTCTTCTTTGTCACGACGAGTCAACTCGTGCTTCTTGATAACACCGTTCATATAATCGGGAACATAGGCACCAACAACAAGACCGTACTGTGTCTTGCCGTTCATGGTCTGGGCATAGACGTAATAGTTTTCTTTATCATCTTGCACCAGCCAGCCTTTCTCTTGGAACATACGAAAGTTCTCTGCAGCTTTCCGATAAACACGTTCGTCATGTTCATCCGTACCGACGGGAAAATCTATTTCCGGCTTGATGATATGATATAAGGACTTCTCATTACCTTCCGCTTCTGCACGTGCTTCTGCAGAATTCAATACGTCGTAAGGACGGGACGCTACTTGTTCCACCAAATCCTGAGGGGGACGAATCCCCTTAAAGGGTTTAATTATAGCCATAAGAGAGTGTTTTATATGGATTATTGAGGTTTCTTTTTCACGAAATATCTTACCAGATAAATTGCACTACCTAATATCAGTACAATAGATACGCCCTCGCAAAAGCCGAGGGCGAAATCTGACAATTCATTTCTGAATATACTACTTAATGAAAATATACCAGCACCTATTGCTAAATAAAGAACTGAACATTTATAGGTAGTCTTACTATTCATCTCATTTTCTGTTTACGCGGAACTTCTCGCAACCGTCTTTCAGGAAGCCTACAATCTGCTTGGCAGCGGCAATACCTGCGTTGATATTGGCTTCGGCAGTCTGGGCCCCCATCTTTTTCGGTGTAGAAAAATAACGTCCGGCAAACTTGGCTGCAAATGTTTCATTGGCAGCAGGCATAATGTCGGTCATGTATTTCAAGTCGGTGCGCTCTTCCATCAGCTGGATAAGCTCTGCTTCATTGATGACTTCCTTACGGGCTGTGTTCACCAGCAGTCCGCCCTTCGGCATCTTGTTCACCAATGCATAATTGATGGAATTCTTCGTTTCGGCAGTTGCAGGAATATGCAGGGAAACGACATCGCAAGTAGAGTAAAGCTCTTCAGCAGAACCCACAGCCTTCACTCCATCCTTCTCGATTACTTCTTTCGGGCAGAAAGCGTCGAACGCATAAATCTCCATACCGAAGCCTTTGGCAATACGGGCTACGTTGCGCCCCACGTTACCATAAGCGTGGATACCCAGTTTCTTGCCCATCAGTTCAGTACCGGAAGTACCGTTATACATATTACGGACAGCCATCACCATCAAGCCGAAAGCCAACTCGGCCACAGCATTGGAGTTCTGTCCCGGAGTATTCATTACACATACATTGTGGGCAGTAGCTGCTTCCAGGTCCACATTGTCATAACCGGCACCGGCACGCACCACAATCTTCAGTTCCTTGGCGGCATCCAGCACTTCAGCATCAATGATGTCACTGCGGATAATGATAGCGTTGGCATCTTTCACAGCCTCCAGCAGCTTGGCTTTTTCACCATATTTTTCCAGCAACACGAGTTCGTAACCTGCTGCTTCTATTTCTTTACGGATACCGTCTACTGCCACTTTGGCAAACGGTTTGTCTGTTGCAACTAATACTTTCATAATTTCATGATATTAAAAAGACTCACCACAGATGACACAGATTATCACAGAGTTTAATCATAAAAACAATCTGTGCAAATCTGCGTAATCTGTGGTGAAAAACAATATTATTAATGAAGTTTCTCAAATTCCTGCATGCAGTCAATCAAAGCCTGCACGCTTTCCTTCGGCATGGCATTATAGCAGGATGCACGGAATCCACCTACAGAACGGTGTCCCTTGATACCTACCATACCTCTTTCGGTAGCGAACTTCAAGAAGTCAGCTTCCAATTCCTTGTATTCGGGAGCCATCACAAAGCAGATGTTCATGCGTGAACGGTCTTCTTTGGCAGCCGTACCCACAAACATTTTGTTACGGTCAATTTCAGCATACAGCATATCGGCCTTTTCGATGGCACGGCGTTCCATTTCCTTCACGCCACCCTCTGCCTTAATCCAGCGCAATGTCTGCAGGGCTGCATAGATGGGGACAACGGGAGGAGTATTGAACATAGAGCCGCTATCCACATGCGTCTGATAGTTCAGCATGGTCGGGATATAGCGGGATACCTTACCCAGCGCGTCATTCTTCACGATGACGAATGTAACACCGGAAGGAGCCAGATTCTTCTGCGCACCACCATAGATACAGATATATTTGGATACGTCGATGGGACGGGAGAAAATATCAGAAGACATATCGGCCACCATCGGAACGTTTACGTCCAAATCCTCTTTCAGTTCCGTACCGTAGATTGTATTGTTGGTAGTGATGTGGAAATAGTCTGCATCAGCAGGCACTGTATAGTCCTTCGGAATATAAGTATAAGTAGATTCAGCGGAAGAAGCGACTTCAACTACTTCACCGAATGCCTTAGCTTCTTTCATGGCTTTTTTGGCCCATACACCCGTATTCAGGTAAGCAGCTTTCTTTTCAAGGAAGTTGAAGGGTACCATGCAGAATTCCAAACTGGCACCACCGCCCAAGAACAGTATCGAATATCCTTCGGGGATATTGAGCAATTCTTTGAATAATGCCACAGCTTCGTCCACAACGGGTTGGAAGTCTTTGGCACGGTGGCTGATTTCCATCAGTGAGAGGCCTGAGCCATTGAAATCAAGAATAGCTTGTGCCGTATTCTCAATCACCTCACGAGGAAGGATAGAAGGTCCTGCATTGAAATTATGCTTTTTCATTTGAAGTTTGTTTTGGTTATACAATTTCGTTCATTAATGTCTTTCGACTTTGCGAAATTACGGAAATATTTCTTCAAAACAAACCTTTCCTGATGAAATTCTATTTTTAGGCCGCATTTAGCTTACTTTTTAATGGTTTATACAAGATATATACACCATTTTGTTATCCTTACTTATCAAGGATAATACTTTTAGAGAAACTAAAAGCAAGGCGGTTTCATTACTTCATATTCAAAAGAATAAGCGCAAATAAAATGAATATTTATAAGATAAATCACTTTGCTTCCTCGATAACAGTTTTCATTCCCTTGATTTTTTCACCGCGTACCAGCGTCAGCAATTGTTTCATTTTACTGCGGCGCACGGCTACAAAGGCATAGTGTTCCTTTACGTCCACCTGCCCGACATCTTCACGCGCCATTCCTCCTTTTTTATACAAGAAGCCGACAATATCTATCTTGTTCAACTTATCCTTTTTCCCTTTACCTATATATAAGGTAGCCCATCGGGGCTTGGCCGGTTTGGGAAGCGTCTCCGGAAACTCGTACGTTTCGATGTCTTCAGAAATGTACTCGGGTACCCGCTCCTCGGCATGCAGGACAAGATATGCATTTCCCGATGCCTCCCAACGGGCAGTACGTCCATTACGGTGCGTATAGGCTTCCTCGTTTACGGGAGGATGGTAATGCACCACATTCTCAATACCCGGAATATCCAGTCCGCGGGCGGCAAGGTCTGTGGATATCAGTACAGCGCAACTGCCGTTGCGGAACTTGTAAAGCGCACGTTCGCGGTCGGGCTGCTCCATACCTCCATGAAACATGTCGCAAGGGAACTTCCTGGCTTTCAGGTACCCGGCAACACGCTCCACGCTTTCACGATAATTGCAGAATACCAAGGTGGAATGACAACCGAGGGTACAAAGCAGGTTATAGAGGGTTTCCAGTTTGTCCTTCTCCGGAGAAACAACCTTGTGCAGCCGCAGACGCGGAGCAAGAGCTTCCGGAGTAAGAAAATCAAGCTTCATGAGCCGGGAGCCGGAAGACGGGGAATCACCTCCTACTCCGGCAAATTGCGGTATTTCCTCTGCATCGGTGGCCGAGAGAAGCACACGCTTTTTCAGTGAGGGAAGCTGCCCGATAACCTCTGCCATCTCGTCATGGAAGCCGAACTCAAGACACTTGTCGAATTCATCTATCACCAGAGTGACGACAGTGGCGGCATTGAAATTTTCTTTCCTCAAATGGTCGCTCATACGTCCCGGAGTACCGATAATGACGGTGGGATGAATGCCTTTCATTGTCCGGTGTTCTTCCATGGCAGGGCGTCCGCCATAGCAGCTCATAGCTTTGAAAGGAGTTCCCATAGACTTGAACACAGTTTCTATCTGCAAAGCCAATTCGCGTGAAGGTACTAGTACAAGAGCCTGCACACCTTGTATATCCGCTTTCAAGGTCTGTACCAGCGGAAGGAGAAAAGCCAGTGTCTTACCCGAACCGGTGGGCGAAAGAAGTACTAAATCTTTAGCTGATTGATAGGCTTCCTTAGCAGCCTCCTGCATCGGCGTAAGTTCTTGTATCTTCAAATTATGAAGTATATCCGAAAGTTCCATGAATATCTCTTTTTTAATCAATATGCAAAGATACGGATAAGAAGTCAGTTTCCATCAAAACAAAAACAGCTTTTAAGAAAGCTACCTAAAATCATGACATGCCCGTCAATCGAATAGGAGAAAATTAAAGTCGTTTTCTCCCACTTTAATTTTGGGGAAGTAAAGATATTGAGGTTGTCAAGGACGTGCTCAATCAACCTGTTTCTTCAGGTAGATTGAGCACGTCCTTGACAAAATCACCGTTTTCTTTTGACAAATACATTTTTATACCAAAGATATAATAAAAATTGTAATTGATATGTAACGGTAATCTGAAAGTTATTGTTTAAATTTGCAACGTTTTTTAATAGTTTAATCATATTAATTAAAATCTCATGGCAAAAAGAATGCGATTCATTCTTTCCACAATTATGGTGATAGTCGCAATGACAGCTAAGGCTCAGGTGACTACCTCCTCATTAAGTGGAAAGGTAACAGACCCAGACAAGGAAGCCATTATCGGTGCAACAGTTCAGGCTATACACGAGCCTTCCGGGACACGATATGGCGCAATTACAAACATCGATGGTCGTTATACCATTCAAGGTATGCGGGCAGGCGGACCTTACAGCGTGGAAGTCTCTTACATCGGTTACCAAACAATGATGTTTAAGGATGTAACTCTTCAATTAGGTGAAGTCTACAATCTGAATGTACAGATGAAAGAATCATCAGAGCTTCTTGAGGAAGTGGTTGTTACAGCTCAAAAGACTAAATTTGCCTCCGAGAAGACCGGAGCGACAACCAACATTTCCAATACACAGATTACCAGCATGCCTTCTGTAAGCCGTAGCATTACCGACTATTCCCGTTTGTCTGCTTACGGTGGTAATGGGATGTCGTTTGCCGGATCTGACGGTCGTACAGCCAACTTCACAATCGACGGTGCCAACTTCAACAACAACTTCGGTTTGAGTTCCAACCTGCCTGGTGGCGGTAATCCGGTCTCTATAGAGGCGATTGACGAAATTCAGATTGTCATATCTCCGTTTGATGTACGCCAGACCAACTTCATCGGTGGCGGTATCAATGCCATTACCAAATCAGGTACCAATACTTACAAAGGTACAGCTTATATTTATCACCAGAATGAAAACATGCGCGGTGATGCCATTGATCGTGAAACAATCTTAGGTGCCCGCGAGAAAGACCAGTCAACTACATATGGTTTTACTATTGGCGGTCCGATAATCAAGAACAAGCTCTTTTTCTTTGCAAACGGCGAGCTGCAGAATACTCCTGCAATTGCCAATCGCTGGCGTGCTTCCGAAGACGGTGTGGCCAATGCAGACGCATACATCTCACGTGCAACCGTTGCCGATCTTCAGAATGTGTCCGATATAGCGAAAGAAAGATATGGCTATGACACCGGTTCATTCAGCAGCTTCCCGTCTGACAATAAGAACACTAAATTATTGGCACGTATAGACTGGAACATCAACAACAACCATCGCTTGGCTTTGCGTTATAACTATACCAAGAATACCGTATGGAATGCCCCTAACGCTTCCTCTATGGACGGTGGTACTCGTATGTCGGGTAGTCGTACTTCACAGTATGCCATGTCGTATGCCAACTCCATGTATTCCTTGGATAACTTGGTACATTCATTGTCTTTCGACCTTAACAGCCGCTTCTCTGCTACCTTGTCCAACCAGTTTTTGGCAACATTCTCCAAGTTGGATGACGTACGTGGTACTAATTCCAGTATTTTCCCATTTGTCGATATTTTGAAAGACAATCAAAACTACATCTCTTTTGGTGAAGAACTTTTCACTTACAATAACGCAGTCCACAACACAGTGTGGAATATAAAAGATGACGTAACTTACTATACCGGCAATCATAAAATCATGGTTGGCTTGAACTATGAGCATCAAATGGCCGACAACCAGTATCTCCGTAACGGTACAGGATATTATCGCTATACCAGCCTGGATGACTTTGTTCAAGGAGCTGCTCCGGAAATTGTATGTTTGACTTATGGCTATAACGGTGAAAACGAACCTGCATCACGTGTTCAGTACAATAAATTGGGCTTCTACTTGCAAGACGAATGGAACGTACGTTCCGATTTCAAGGTTACAGCCGGTCTGCGCTTCGACGGACTCTTCTTTGATAATGGTGACTTGATGACCAACAATGCCATTCTTGACCTTGACTACAACGGTCGTCATATCGATACCGGCAAATGGCCCGGAAACTCATTGACAGTATCTCCTCGTATAGGTTTCAGTTGGGATATACTTGGCAACAATACTTTGAAGCTGCGTGGTGGTAGCGGTTTGTTCTCCGGACGTCTGCCTTTGGTATTCTTTACCAATATGCCTACCAATGGCGGTATGATTCAATATCAGGCGCAAGTCAATGCCAAGAATGCAAAAGACAAAGGTTTCACTATGGATGAATTCAAAGGTGGAATCCTTTCCACAGAAGCTCTGAAACAAAAGCTTTATGATTTGGGTTATCCTCAGACAATCAAACCGGAAGACGGTACAGTTCCTTCAAGCATTTGCGGCGTCGATCCCGACTTTAAAATGCCACAGGTCTGGAAGTCTTCAATTGCCGTGGATTATACAGTACCCGTATCATTCCCATTGAACGTGACGGTAGAAGGAATCTATAACAAGACACTTAATGCCGCCATGCTGAAAGACTGGAGCCAGAAAGATATAAACGGCTTTACACGCTTCAATGGTGCTGACAACCGTCCTGTATTCCCGTCTGACGCTACTTATACGGACGAGGCCGGCAAGAGTCTGCCCAGTGCTTACATGCTTGAGAATACAAGCCGCGGTTACGGATGGTCGACCAGCGTTACCGTGAACGCAGCGCCTGCCAAATGGATTAATTTGATGGCTGCTTATACGCATACAGTATCTAAGGAGGTGACTTCACTTCCGGGTTCCAATGCTTCTTCAGTACTCAACTACCTTTCTACATACGAAGGTGTCAACAACTTCCGTTTGCACAATGGCCTTAACGTTACTCCCGACCGTTTCATTGCAAGTGCCACTATCAACGACAAGAGCGGCAACCACTTTAGTTTGATTTACGAGACTTGGCGTGGCGGTTACAATTACTCTTACATGCTTGCCAACGACATAAACGGTGACGGTTACAACTACGATGCCATTTATATCCCTACAGACAAGCAAGTTGCCGACGGTTCATTCCGTTTCGTTAGCGAGGATGACAAGACACGCTTCATGGATTATGTACACAACGACTCATACCTTAAGAATAATCAGGGTAAATATGCTGAGCCCAACAGTCTTTATTCTCCTTGGGTACACCGTGTAGATTTCTCTTATAAGCACGATTTCAACTTGAATGTATGTGGTGCCAAGCACAAATTGCAGCTGAGCTTTGACATGAAGAACGTGCTTAATTTCTTCAATTCAAGCTGGGGAGTAAGTAAGCATTTGAATCCTGCTATCGGTAACGAAGCCCGTATCTTGAAGTATGAAGGTGTAGACGCTGAAGGTTTTGCTACATTCTCAACTCCGGAGTCTATAAATGGCAACACCAAGACTTGGACTCTCAACCATGCTATTGGTCAGTGCTGGTATGCTTCTATCGGTATTAAGTATTGCTTTAACTGATTATCAATTTAAATATAATCGAAGAATATGAAAAAATATCTATTTATAGTACTTGCTGCTGTGATTTCCCTTTTCTCAAGCTGTGCTGAAGATGATGCAGCAATAGGCTTGTCAGGATTGAAGGTTTCACAGTCGTACGTTGCGCTGCCGGTTGAAGGAGGTAGCACTGACATTACAATTGAATCGAAGTCCGAATGGATTATCACAGGTAACGACAAGGCCGATTGGCTTACCATCTCTACAACTCAAGGTCCTCAAGGCGAAAGCAAAATCACATTCTCTGCTGATGAAGCTGTGGATGGCCGTTCAGTGGAACTGAAGCTGAGCAGCGCCAATGAAACTCAGAACTTGACTATCATGCAAGGCTTGCCAGTCATTTCGGAAGCTACTTGTGCCGAGGTAATAGCCGGTCCCGACAAGAAGACTTATAAAGTGACCGGTGTTGTTTCAAATATTTCCAACACCGTTTACGGCAACTGGGACATTGTGGATGCCACCGGTAAGGTTTACGTCTATGGAACTTTGGACGCCAAAGGCAATACGAAGAATTTTGCCAGCCTGGGTCTGGAAGAAGGCGATGAGGTAACAATACAAGGTCCCAAAACCACCTACGGTACTACAGTTGAGCTTGTTGATGTTACTGTGCTCAAGATTAACAAATCGCTCATCAAGGTCGACTCTGTCTACAATGATGTACTTCCGGTTGAGGGTGGTATCTTTGAGGCATACATCATAACCAAAGGCAACGGCGTTTCTGTAGAAATTCCTGAGGATGCCAAAGAATGGTTGTCTATTGTCTCTATCGACCAGAAAGGAACAGATGCTTGCGTGAAGTTCCGGGCTGCCCGAAACGAAGGTGGTGACCGTTCAACCAGCATTACATTCCGCACTACTGACGGTAAAAAAGATTACACAAGCAAGACTGAACTCTCACAGCAGGGCGCCATCGTTGAAGCTACTGTTGCTGAATTCATTGCCGCCGAGGTTGGTGCTACACAATACCGCATTAGTGGTGTAGTGACCAAGATTGCTAATACCCAATATGGCAATATCTACATCAAGGATTTCTCGGGTGATGTATATATCTATGGCATCAAAGATTTTGCTGATTCTAATATCAAGGAAGGTGATATTGTAACTCTCGTTGGTCCACGTGCCGAATACAAAGGTACTCCGCAGATGACCAATGCCGTTGCAGAGGACGTGAAGAGTGTAAAAACAGTTACTGTTGCTGATTTCCTTGCAGCAGAGGAAAGCCCTTCACAATATTACCAGTTGACCGGTACTGTATCAAATATCGCAAGTACCCTTTATGGTAATTTTGATATTACAGATGAAAGCGGCAAGGTATATGTTTATGGTCTTCTTACAGGCTGGAAAGGCGCAAGCAAACAGTTCGAATCACTGGGTATTGTTGAAGGTGATAAGATTACTATATGCGGTGTTCGTACCAGCTACAAAGATTCCGATCAAGTGGGAAGCGCATTCTTCATTTCTAAAGTGACTGAATAAAGAATTTTTTATAATAAAGTAAAATCCGCACTGCCATCACAGTATATGTAGATGACATTGCGGATTTCTTTTTCAATTTTATATATGATATGAATAAAAGATATTACAATTTGATTTTAGCGATTTGCCTGTTGCTGCCATTGTTCTGTGGATGTAGCTCAGACGATTCTTCAGAAATGAATGAACATCCCACTATCAATGACATTCAATTCACTGAACAAGGTTCCAAGCGTGAAGTACTATATGCTATTGATGGTAGCAAAGGCTTGACATTGGATGAATCAATCCGTTCGCAAATCAGTATTGCAGCCAATAAGACTATTTCCGGTGACGGATTCACCTTTTCAGAAGAATTTGATACTGATAATCTATCGTCACTTCCCGATTACTCCACCGTAAAGCAATGGAGTGACAAGGCTGTGGCCAAAGCAAAAACTTCTTATTGGGTACGCTATCAGCTTCCTTCACAAGTTGCCATGTTCAAACTTCGCATCGCATACGTTGATGGGATAAATGTAGGAGTGGAGCATAATGCAGCCCAAAAAATTGTGATAGAAAACAAAAATGCGAATGTATCCGCCCAAGGACAAAATTACGTGACAGAATACGAAATGCCACATCTGATGGAGGGTAATACCTACGTGGAGCATGAAGTTACGGCCGGTGGCAACAAGGTGCTTAACTATGCAATGGAATGGAACGACCACATGAAACATTCTCGCTGGGTGGCCTATAGCTACGATGCCATTACGGGGGTGAAAAATGTAACCAGAAGTGATGACGCCTGGGCAGTAGACCCATTGCTGCCGGAGAGTATGAGGGTTGACAATAGCTGGCATACCAATGACGGATTCGACCGAGGACACCTCTGTGCTTCCGATGACCGTTCTTTTTCTACAGAAGCCAATAAGCAGACTTTCTACTTCAGCAACATGAGTCCACAACTCAACTCATTCAATGGCGGTTACTGGGTTACCTTCGAGCAGTTACTCAATTCATGGGTGCGCAAGGACAATGCCTTTGGAAGTGTGTACGATAAAATCTATGTGGCAAAAGGTGGAACGCTCGACAAGCTATTGATAGATTATAAGGGAACCAAGGCAGGAGGAGATGGAGTGATGCCCGCTACTGACTCAAATGGTTTCACATCAAAAGGATTGCCTGTTCCACAATATTACTTCATTGCCGTATTGGCTCATCGTGCCAATCAGCTTGTTGACATAGCTACATCCTATCAGGCCATAGGTTTTTGGGTGGAACATCGTGATGACTACGGCTATACTTTTGAACATCCGCTGAATAGGGATGACACCAAAGCAAATGCCATCAGTATTGATGAACTTGAAAGCAAGACAGGCATAGACTTCTTCTGCAATCTTCCCGATTATATTGAGGATGAAGTGGAGAGTAGCTATAATGTCACCGATTGGGCCTGGTAGTATCATGTGCTACGAATGAATATTCGTGAATCCGGACATGAATAATGGTATATTACACACTCCCTAAGTGACGAGTAGATAATAAGAAGAGAGAGGGAGGTTTGCCTTATGGCTGACCTCCCTCTCTCCTATTTGTTCTTTGAAATACTCAAATCAGTCATTCATGAGCTTTCTATAACGTACACGGGTGGGTTCTTCTTTCCCAAGACGTTTCTGTTTATTTTCCTCATATTCGGAATAAGAGCCCTCAAAGAAGAACACATTGGAGTCTCCTTCGAAAGCGAGGATATGCGTACAGATACGGTCGAGGAACCAACGGTCGTGACTGATGACCACGGCACATCCGGCAAAGTCCTCCAAACCTTCTTCGAGAGCACGGAGCGTATTCACGTCGATGTCGTTGGTGGGCTCGTCCAGCAACAGCACATTACCTTCTTCCTTCAAGCAGAGCGCCAGGTGCAGACGGTTGCGCTCACCACCGGAAAGCACCCCGCAGAGCTTTTCTTGGTCGGCGCCGGAGAAGTTGAAACGGGACAGATAGGCGCGTGCATTGATGTCGCGTCCACCCATGCGAATTAGGTCGTTTCCACCGGAGATGACTTGATATACGCTCTTGTTGGGGTCGATATCCTTGTGCTGCTGGTCCACGTAGGCCACCTTTACGGTCTCCCCTACCTCAAACTCGCCTTTATCTGCCTTTTCCAGCCCCATGATAAGGCGGAAAAGCGTGGTCTTACCGGCACCGTTAGGGCCGATGATACCCACGATTCCGTTGGGCGGAAGCATGAAGTTGAGGTCATCGAACAGCAGTTTGTCGCCAAACGCCTTTGCCACATGCTTGGCTTCAATCACTTTATTACCCAGACGGGGACCGTTCGGGATAAAGATTTCCAGCTTCTCTTCCTTCTCCTTCACGTCCTCGTTCAGCAATTTGTCGTAGGAGTTCAAACGTGCTTTACCCTTTGCCTGGCGGGCCTTGGGAGCCATACGCACCCACTCCAACTCACGTTCCAGCGTCTTGCGGCGCTTGCTGGCAGTCTTTTCCTCCTGCTCCATACGCTTGGTCTTCTGTTCCAGCCAGCTGGAGTAGTTACCCTTCCAGGGAATGCCTTCACCACGGTCCAGCTCAAGAATCCAGCCGGCAACGTGGTCGAGGAAGTAACGGTCGTGCGTTACGGCAATCACCGTACCCTCGTACTGCTGCAAGTGTTGTTCCAGCCAGTCAATGGATTCGGCATCGAGGTGGTTGGTGGGCTCGTCAAGGAGAAGCACGTCAGGCTTCTGCAACAATAGGCGGCAGAGAGCCACACGACGGCGTTCACCACCGGAAAGATGTTCTACGGACTGGTCTTCGGGCGGACAACGGAGGGCGTCCATGGCGCGCTCCAGCTTGCTGTCGAGGTTCCAGGCATCGGTCGCGTCGATGATGTCCTGCAACTCGGCCTGGCGGGAGAAGAGCTTGTCCATCTTGTCCTGGTCCTCATAATATTCGGGCAAGCCAAACTTCTGATTGATTTCCTCGTATTCTGCCAGCGCGTCCACAATAGGCTGCACGCCTTCCATTACAATTTCCTTTACGGTCTTGGTGGGGTCGAGGTACGGTTCCTGGGCCAGATACCCCACAGAATATCCCGGCGAGAACACCACTTCGCCCTGATAGGACTTATCCAATCCGGCGATAATCTTCAGCAGGGTCGATTTACCCGAACCGTTCAGACCGATGATACCGATTTTTGCCCCGTAGAAGAACGAAAGGTAAATGTTCTTCAGTACCTGCTTGTTGTTCTGCTGAATGGTTTTATTCAGCCCAACCATAGAAAAGATAATCTTTTTATCGTCTACTGTTGCCATGTATTTAATGATTAATGTTCAGTGATAATGATTAATATCAAGGATTGATGGGGACAAAGATAAGAAAAAAGATGATATTATTTTGCAAATTTCAAAAAAGTATCTATCTTTGCACCCGCTTAACAGCAATGAAGGATTGAATCGCTAGCTCAGCAGGTAGAGCACAACACTTTTAATGTTGGGGTCTTGGGTTCGAGCCCCAAGCGGTTCACATAGAAACAAAGCCAGAAGGCGACAAAAAGAAAAAAGTCCTACAATATCAATGTATTGTGGGACTTTTTTTATGTTTCCATCTTACCTGAAAGTCCCAAAAGGGTACGAAAAGAAAAGTTGGACATCCAAACAGTGGTACAATTGGTACAGTGGGTACAGCGCCTCTTCTGCTTCACACACATGCGCTTATGTACATTACTTCATAACGCGTACATTATTTATATACATGCGTGTGTGAGATAGAAGAGACGCTGTACCCACTGTACCAACTGTACCCATAAACCTCACCTTTACGCCGCTCAAGTTCACCTTTACACGGCCCAACCTCACCTTTGCTTATGTCACTTCACCTCTTCCAGATAAAGCACACGGCTCGAATAGTCGTTCTGCTTGTGATAGTCCACCTTATGGTTGTAGGGAATCTCCAGCCCGTTTGCCATGAGGTAGGCACCACTGAAACTCTTTCCTTCGTAGTTCAAGGGAACATTATCTATACGGTTCAGTTCATGCACCCGGTATTGCTTGTCGGCACAGAGCCCTGCCATCTTCACACGCGGCAGGTGCTGGTTACAGAAATGTTCCGTCTTCCACCAATAGAAGACTGCCTTGTCCTTCTCCGGAGCCACGTACATCAGAGAAGCCACACCTTGCTTGTCATAAGGAGAGAGCAGGCGGTAAATGTCTCCCAACTGTACTACGGGACGAATGGTCTTGTACTCGGCAATGGCATTCTTGCAAAGAGCCTTTTCTTCTTCCGTCATATTTTTGGGCTGGATTTCCATACCCAAACGACCACTCATGGCAACGTCTATCCGATATTTCAGAGGGATGGTGCGGAACGTCTGATGATTGGGGGCAGCACTGATATGCGATGCCATAGCGATGGCGGGGAAGAAATAGGAAGTTCCCCACTGCATATAGACACGTTGCAGGGCATCGGTATTGTCGCTTACCCAGAACTCGTCGAAGTAAGGCAGCACTCCGTAGTTGGCACGACCGCCGCCACTGGCACATGCCTGGATGGTAAGGTCGGGATATTTGGCACGGATGCGCTGGCAGATTTTCTCGAAGCCGCGGTGGAATTCGATGTACATGTGGCTCTGATTATCCTTCGTCAGATATTGCGAACCGTGGTTCTGGACAGACATATTGGCGTCCCACTTGATGTAATCTATTTCAGGATAAGAGGTCATCAGGTTGTCTACCACACCGAAAACGAAGTCCTGCACGGCAGGATTGGCAAGGTCAAGCACTACCTGCGTGCCGCCGCGTCCCAACACAACGTCACGTTCGGAAGCTTTAAGTACCCAGTCGGGATGCTTCTCGTAGAGTTCGCTGGTAGTGTTCGCCATCTCCGGCTCAATCCAGATGCCAAACTTGACGCCATGTTTCTTGGCATCACTCAGCAAGCCTTCAATACCGTTCGGAAGCTTGTTCTTGTCCACCACCCAGTCGCCGAGTGATGAGCTGTCGTTCTTACGGGGATACTTGTCGCCAAACCAGCCATCGTCCATCACGAACAACTCGCCACCCATGGAGGCAATGTCCGCCATCATTTGGTCCATACCTTGCTGGTTGATGTCAAAGTACACGCCTTCCCAACTATTCAAAAGAATCTTGCGGGGGGTAGTGCCGTGCGCCAGTTTGTGCAGGCGTGCCCAGCGATGGAAGTTACGGCTGCCGCCACTCAAGCCTTCATTACTATAAGTCAGGGCAAGTTCGGGAGTGCGGAAAAGCTCGTCCTTCTTCAAGGAATAAGTAGAGTTCTCTTCGTTGATTCCGGCAAAGAAATGGTGGTATTCATCATCGTGTGTCTCAATGCGGAGTTTGTAGTTGCCGCTGTAACAGAGGGCTGCACCAATCACGTTGCCCGTGTTCTCCTGCGGACGACCGTCAAGGGAGAACATCACTTCGGCATGGTCAGTATGGGAATTGCGCACACCGTCCTTATTCTTGATAACCTTCATGCCCGGAGTGAGAGGTTCCTGCGTCAAGACCCCTTCATTGGCCCAGGAACCGGAGAGATGGGACAGCCATACATCGCCACGGCGGATGGGCAGATAGCCGGAAGCAAACTGATTGAGCACCACCGGCTTCTTCTCCTGATGGGAGATTTCAGTCCAGGATTCTATCACGTCGGCATCCTGCCAGGCACGGTAACAGACGTTGACGAAGAAGGGATACACCTTATCCTTCAGTGCCACGACAGTCGTCACGGCATTCCCTTCCTTTTCGGTAGTCACGTTCAATACTTCGAGCTGGAGGGTCATGTTACCGTCGGCATGCTTCACAGCGAGGGCCGTCTCCACGGGAGCATTCAATCCATATTCGGGATAGGCTGCATGGTTCGCTTCTGCCGCAGAGATATTCTGCAAGTCGGCTTCAGAAAGTCTATTACCATAATACAAGTGTCTCAGTGTACCGCCTTCAGGAACCGAAAGCACCAAAGAGGTTTTCGGAGTGGATACACATACGTTTTGAGCCAACAAACTGCCGGTCAGCAGCAGTGCTCCAAAGAGAAAATTTGTTCGTTTCTTGAAATTCATGCTTTTCTTGTTTAGATTCTATATTCATTTAGCTGTGAGCAAATGTAGGCGTTTCCCCGAAGATAAAATAGTATCATTTTATCATATCCTTATACAAATTCTATTTCCGGCTGACAATTGTCCCCGTGGCTTGGTTGGCAGGCATCACCAGCACTTCCGCAATCTGGATATGCTCGGGGACGGCAGCGGCGAAATAGACCACTTCGGCTATATCGTCGCCGGTCAGCGGGCGTATACCTTTATATACATTATCGGCCGCCTCCCGGTTACCACGGAAACGGACGACGGAGAAATTGGTTTCCACCAACCCCGGCTTGATATTCGTTACGCGTATCGGGGTATCCACCAGGTCGATGCGGAGTCCGTCGGAAAGGGCCTTGACGGCAGCCTTGCAGGCACAGTACACACTGCCTCCCGGATAAGCGTAATCTCCGGCAATGGACCCCATATTGATAACGTGACCACGGCCTCGCTCCACCATACCGGGAACCACGAGGCGGGTCATGGCAAGCAAGGCTTTCACGTTAGTGTCGATGACAATGTCCCATTCATCCAGGTTACCTTCATGTTCCTTGTCCACCCCAATGACGAGTCCGGCATTGTTCACCAGTATGTCTACCGCCTTCCATTCCTCCGGAAGGGATTCGAGGGCGGCACGGGCAGCCTGCCGGTCGCGGACATCGAAAGGAAGCAGATACACATCGGCTCCATATTTCTCCAACAATTCTTTCTTTACAGCATTCAGTTTCTCCACATTACGGCCATTGAGTATAAGCCGGTAACCGTTCATGGCAAATTTACGCGCGCAGCCTTCCCCTATTCCCGAGGAGGCTCCGGTGATGAGTACAATCTTCTTTTCCATCATGTTATTAAGTTTTAATATCAATACTGCCAACAAAGGTATTACTTATTATTTTAACTTCATAGGAATAATGAATTTTAGAGTAAGGCGAAAAATCCCGATAAATTATGTAACTTTGCACCCGCTTTTTGAAAGCCCGAGAAACTGTTTTGATTTTATTTCAGCTTTCTTCTGAGATTTGTTTAATTCGTTTGGATAAAGTAAAAGACGCTTATGCAAAAGTCCGATTGCATCATCGGTGTGGAGCACGTATCGAAATTTTTCGGAGATAAGGCCGTGCTGAATGATGTGAATTTGTCTGTCCGTAAGGGCGAGTTTGTAACAATACTGGGACCGTCCGGCTGCGGAAAGACAACTCTGTTGCGCCTCATTGCAGGCTTTCAGACAGCCTCGGAAGGAGTGATAACCATTGCCGGAAAGGACATCACGCAGACACCGCCGCACAAGCGTCCGGTGAACACCGTGTTCCAGAAGTACGCCCTCTTCCCCCACCTCAACGTGTTCAACAACATTGCTTTCGGGTTGAAGCTGAAGAAGCTGCCCGGTGCCACCATCGAGAAGAAGGTAAAGCAAGCCCTGCGCATGGTGGGCATGACGGACTATGAGGACCGCGACGTAGACTCCCTCTCCGGCGGGCAACAACAGCGCGTAGCCATTGCCCGAGCCATCGTCAACGAACCCGAAGTGCTGCTACTGGACGAACCCCTTGCCGCCTTGGACCTAAAAATGCGCAAGGACATGCAGATGGAGCTAAAGGAGATGCACCAGAAGCTGGGCATCACCTTCGTATATGTGACCCACGACCAGGAAGAGGCACTGACCTTGAGCGATACCATCGTCGTGATGAGCGAAGGACGCATCCAGCAAATAGGCGTGCCAACGGACATCTACAATGAACCCATCAACTCCTTCGTAGCAGACTTCATTGGTGAAAGCAACATCTTGAACGGAGTTATGATAAAGGATAAAGCCGTCACCTTCTGCGGACACGAATTTGAATGCGTGGACACGGGATTTGGCGAGCAGATGCAGGTAGACGTAGTGATTCGCCCCGAAGACATCTACATCTTCGATGTATCCGACGCCGCACAGCTGACGGGGACCGTAACCAGCTGCATCTTTAAAGGCGTACACTACGAAATGCTGGTGCAGACGCGCGAAGGCTACGAGCTGATGGTGCAGGACTACCATGCCTTCGAGGCAGGACGCGAAGTCGGCCTGCTGGTGAAACCCTTCGACATCCACGTGATGAAGAAGGAACGCACCTGCAACACCTTCGAGGGAAAGCTGGTGGACGAGACGCACGTAGACTTCCTGGGCTGTAACTTCGAGTGCCTCCCCGTGCAGGGCATCGAGCCGGGCAGCGCCGTGCAAGTGGAAGTAGACTTCCAGCACGTCATCCTCGAAGACAACGAAGAGGACGGCCGTCTGACGGGTGAAGTGAAATTCATCCTCTACAAAGGGAACCATTACCACCTGACCGTGTTTACGGACTGGGACGAAGACATCTTTGTCGACACCAACGACGTGTGGGACGACGGCGACCGCGTAGGTATCACCATCGCCCCTCAAAATATACGGATTGTTCAATCTCTTAATAAGGAAGGAAGTGCTCAATAAGTTATCCCATTTCTTCATGCGCCGGCGCAACTGGACGGTACCCTACGCGCTGTTTCTGCTTGTATTTGTCATAGTACCGCTACTGCTCATCGTGCTCTATGCCTTTACGGACGAAGGGGGAGCGTTTACGTTGGCCAACTTCCGCAAGTTCATGATGCACCCCGAAGCGATGAACACGTTTGTCTACTCCATCGGAATAGCCGTTATCACCACGCTGGTCTGCCTGCTGCTGGGCTATCCGGCAGCGTATATCCTGAGCCAGAAGCAATTCAACACCTCACGCACCATGGTGGTGCTGTTCATCCTCCCCATGTGGGTGAATATCTTGATACGTACGCTTGCCACAGTGGCGCTGTTCGACTTCCTGAACCTGCCGCTGGGCGAAGGTGCCCTTGTGTTCGGTATGGTCTACAACTTCCTGCCGTTCATGATATACCCCATTTACAACACCCTTCAGAAGATGGACCACAATCTGATTGAGGCTGCGCAGGACTTGGGAGCCTCTCCTACCCGCGTATTCGGCAAGGTGATTCTGCCGCTCTCCATGCCGGGAGTGATGAGCGGCATAGTGATGGTGTTTATGCCTACGGTTTCTACCTTTGCCATTGCCGAGTTGCTGACAATGAACAACATCAAACTGTTCGGCACCACGGTGCAAGAGAATATTTACAACGGAATGTGGAACTACGGTGCCGCCCTCTCGCTCATCATGCTGCTGCTGATAGGCATCACCATCCTCTTTACCAACGAGGAGGACGGGGCATCGAATGAAAGCGGAGGTGTGATATGATGACACGAATCTTAACCCGCGGCTACTTGTGGCTGCTGCTGGCGTTGCTCTACTCGCCCATCTTAATTATTATGATATTCTCCTTCACGGAGGCAAAGGTGCTGGGCAACTGGACGGGATTCTCCACCAAGCTGTACAGCTCCTTGTTTACGGGCGGGATGCACCACTCGCTGATAAATGCCATCTGGAACACATTCGCCATTGCCCTGCTTGCCGCCACCGCCAGTACGGCGCTGGGCAGCATTGCAGCCATCGGCATCTTCAATCTGCGCTCGCGCACACGGCAGGTAATGAACTTCGCCAATGCCATCCCGATGATGAATGCAGACATTATCACCGGTGTGTCGCTGTTCCTGCTGTTCGTCAGCTTCGGCATATCGCAAGGATTCACCACAGTGGTACTGGCACACATCACTTTCTGCACGCCCTACGTGGTGCTCAGCGTAATGCCCCGGCTCAAAAAGATGAACCAGAATGTCTACGAGGCGGCACTCGACCTGGGCGCCACACCGTTCCAAGCACTGCGCAAGGTTATTCTTCCGGAGATATTTCCGGGTATGATAAGCGGATTCATCCTTGCTTTCACGCTCTCCATCGACGACTTTGCCGTGACCATCTTCACCATCGGCAACCAGGGGCTGGAAACGCTCTCCACCTACATCTACGCCGATGCGCGCAAAGGTGGACTGACGCCGGAACTGCGGCCACTCTCCACCATCATCTTCGTGACGGTGCTGGTGCTGCTGATTGTAATCAACAAGCGGGCCGAACGGACGAAAAACGATTGATGTGAGTGATGAGTTATAAGTTATCAATTGTCAAGAACAAGATGATGAAAAGGATAATAAACATACTGATTCTACTGTGCTGTATCGCATCCCTCTCTTCTTGTGGAAACTCCACAGAAGAGCGCAGCCGTGTACTGAAGATATACAACTGGGCGGACTACATCGATGAAGATGTGCTTGCCGAATTTCCCGACTGGTACAAGCAGCAGACGGGCGAAGACCTCCGTATCATCTACCAGGTGTTCGATATCAACGAAATCATGCTCACCAAAATTGAGCGCGGGCACGAGGACTTCGACGTCGTATGCCCCTCGGAGTACATCATCGAACGCATGCTTCGCAAAGACCTCCTGCTACCCATCGACCGCAACTTCGGTCACACGCCGGACTACATCCCCAACGTGTCGCCCTACATTCGCCACGAGCTGAACAAGACCTCGCAACCGGAACGCCAGACCGAGGACTATGCCGTGCCCTACATGTGGGGCACCGCTGGTATCCTCTTCAACAAAAAGTTTATTACCGCCGAAGAGGCCGACACATGGGACATCCTCTGGGACTCCAAAAACCGCGGCAAAATACTGATGAAGGACAGCTACCGCGATGCCTACGGTACCGCCATCATCTACGCCCACGCCCGGGAGCTGGCCGACAGCACCGTCACCGTAGAGCAACTGATGAACGACAACTCCCCGCAGGCCATCGCCCTGGCCGAGCAACGCCTCAAGGAGATGAAACCCAACATCGCCGGCTGGGAAGCCGACTTCGGCAAGGAAATGATGACCAAGAACAAGGCGTGGATTAACTTCACCTGGAGCGGCGACGCCGTCTGGGCCATCGAGGAGGCCGATGCCGTGGGTGTGGAACTGGACTACACCGTCCCCTGCGAAGGCAGCAACATCTGGTACGACGGCTGGGTAATCCCCCGCTACGCCCGCAACGTGAAGGCGGCAAGCTATTTCATCAACTACCTCTGCCAGCCTTCCGTGGCACTGCGCAACATGGATGCCATCGGCTACGTCAGCGCCGTAGCCACACCGGAAATCATGGAGGCGAAGACCGACACCACGCTCGACGTGCACTCCGACCTCAGCTACTTCTTCGGCCCCCTGCCCGGAGCCGACAGCCTGCAGATAGACCCGGTCCAGTACCCTGACCGCTGTGTAGTGGAACGTTGCGCCATGATACGCGACTTCGGCGACCGCACGGAACTGGTGCTCGAGATGTGGAGCCGCGTGAAAGGTGACAATCTCAACACAGGCATCGTGCTGCTCATCTTCGCCGTTTTCGGTCTGCTCTTCATCTGGTTGGTATATGCCAAGATACGAAAGTACAAGCAGAAACGCCGCCACCGTCTCCGCAGAAAGCGGAAAAGGGGATGAACAACACATTGTTTACCTAAAAACCCGTCAACGTGCAAGGAACAAAGAATCTGACACAAGGCCCCATCAACCGCCAGCTTTTCACGCTGGCAATGCCCATCATGGCCACCTCGTTCATCCAGATGGCCTACAGCCTGACGGACATGGCATGGGTAGGGCGTCTGGGCAGTGAGTCCGTGGCTGCAGTAGGTGCGGTAGGCATACTGACGTGGATGTCCGGCTCCATCGCCTTGCTCAATAAAGTGGGCGCCGAAGTCAGCGTAGGCCAGTCCATCGGTGCACGCAGCGAAGAGGATGCACGCAGCTTTGCTTCGCACAACATTACGATTGCCCTGCTCATCTCCGTCTGCTGGGGAGGTCTGCTCTTCCTTTTCGCCCGCCCCATTCTGAACATCTTCGAGCTGAAACAGCATATCACGGACGCCGCCGTGACTTATCTGCGCATCGTGTCGACGGGACTGCCGTTTGTCTTTCTCTCCGCTGCCTTCACGGGCATCTACAACGCGGCAGGACGAAGCAAGATTCCGTTCTACATCAGCGGAACGGGACTGATTATGAATATCCTCCTCGACCCTCTGTTCATCTTCGGCTTCGGTTGGGGAACAGTGGGCGCGGCACTTGCCACATGGCTTTCCGAAGCTACAGTATTCGGCATCTTCGTCTACAAACTCCGGGGGAAAAGCGCCGTGCTCGGAGGTTTCTCCTTTATCGTTCCGCTGAAAAAGAAGTACACCCGGCGCATCTTCAAGCTCGGGCTGCCCGTGGCTACGCTGAACACGCTATTTGCCTTCGTCAACATGTTCCTCTCGCGCACCGCCTCGGAGCAGGGAGGACACATCGGACTGATGGCATTCACCACCGGTGGACAAATCGAGGCCATTACCTGGAATACTTCGCAAGGATTCTCCACGGGGCTGAGTACGTTCATCGCCCAGAACTATGCCGCGGGGCAGAAGTCGCGCGTGAAGCAAGCATGGCGCACCACCATGTGGATGACGGGCGTATTCGGAAGCCTCTGCTCACTACTGTTCATCTTCTTCGGCAGCGAGGTGTTCTCTATCTTCGTACCCGAGGCCGAAGCCTACCGTGTGGGCGGAGATTTCCTCCGCATCGACGGCTATTCGCAAATGTTCATGATGATGGAAATTACCATGCAGGGCGTGTTCTACGGACTGGGACGGACAGTGCCGCCTGCCATTGTCAGCATCGGATGCAATTACATGCGTATTCCGGTGGCGTTATTGCTGGTGCACATGGGTATGGGAGTGGACGCCATCTGGTGGGCAGTAAGTGGAACGACCGTTGCCAAAGGTCTTATACTGACAGCCTGGTTCGTCCTCATCAAAAGGAAAATTCTCTAAAAAAGGACAGAACTGGCGAACTTTAGAAAGAAGAATATGGTTATTATATACATAAATTTGCAACATTAAAGATAAAGTCAACTTTTAAAGAAAAAGAGTTATGAAGAAGATGAAATTTACAGTATTACTTTTGTGCGGCGCATTGCTGCTGGGCAGTTGCGGCACAATGAACAACAAGGCCAAAGGTGGAATAATCGGCGGTGGCTCCGGTGCAGCAGCAGGTGCCATTATCGGCGGACTGATAGGTAAAGGCAAGGGGGCAGCCATTGGAGCTGCGGTAGGTGCTGCAGTAGGTACGGGTGCCGGCGTTGCCATCGGACACAAGATGGACAAGAAGGCTGCCGAAGCTGCCAAGATTGAAGGCGCCCAAGTGGAGCAGGTGACGGATGCAAACGGCTTGCCGGCTGTCAAAGTATCCTTTGCGGCAGGTATTCTTTTCGGCTTCAACTCCGCAGCACTGAGCAACGAGGCAAAGGCTTCCCTGCGCGAACTCGCACAGATTCTGAAGGAAGACCCGACAACCGATATCGCCATCATCGGCCATACCGACAAAGTGGGTACTTACGAAGCCAACATGAAAGTTTCCAAGAACCGCGCCTATGCCGTAGAGAACTATTTGCAGGATTGCGGCGTATCTCCGGCCCAGTTCAAGAAAGTGGAAGGCGTGGGATACAACGAATACGACGAAAGTCTGTCTGCCGACCAGAACCGACGCGTAGAGGTATATATGTATGCCAGCGAACAGATGATTAAGAATGCGGAGGCAGCTAATTAATATGGTAAAGTGATTAATGTGTTAATGTGCCAATATGCATATTGGCACATTAACACATTAATCACATTGGCACTCTCTCCATGAAACTCCCGAAGCCTTTGCGGTTCCTCCGCAACATCATATTATTCTTCTTTATTTCCACTATCCTAGCGGTAGTGGCTTATCGTTTTGTACCCGTCTACATCACGCCACTGATGGTTATTCGCAGCGTGCAACAGGTCTTTAAGGGTGAAAGTCCATGCTGGCACCACACTTGGGTATCTTCCGACAAGATATCCCCTCACCTGCCTATGGCCGTCATTGCCTCGGAAGACAACCGGTTTGCCACACACAACGGATTCGATTTCATCGAGATACAGAAAGCGATAAAGGAGAATGAAACAAGAAAACGGAAACGGGGTGCAAGCACCATCAGCCAGCAGACGGCAAAGAATGTATTCCTATGGCCCCAGTCTTCCTGGGTACGTAAAGGACTGGAAGTCTACTTCACCGTACTGATAGAATTCTTCTGGTCCAAAGAACGTATCATGGAGGTCTATCTCAACTCCATCGAAATGGGAAAAGGCATCTATGGCGCACAAGCTGCCGCCAAATACAAGTTCAAGACTACAGCAGCCAAGCTCTCTGCCGGACAGTGCGCACTAATAGCGGCAACATTGCCCAACCCCATACGCTTCGACTCAGCACACCCCTCCCCTTACATAAAGAAAAGGCAAGGACAGATTCTACGATTGATGAAACTGGTACCCAAATTCCAGCTAAATGAGAAGCGGACAAAAGAATAAGAAGAGGATGTATCAAAACAGTTAATAGCACACAGATGACACATCCTCCTTTAATTTTTAATTCTTAATTTTTAATTAATACGCGTGTCCTCCCTCTTCCATCTCCTTCGCATCAATCTTGCGATTGTCGATACTGCGCCAAGCGTAGAAGATGTAGGCAAGAACGAAAGGAACAAGGATAGAGACATAAGCCATAACCTTCAGTGTGAACTGGCTCGAGCAACTGTTTGCCAACGTGAGTGAGCTTTGCAGGTCGTGGGTAGAAGGATAATAGGCCGTATTGTTATAGCCTGCCACAAGCAGCAGTGCCAATACCGTAAGCACCGTCCCTGCACCGGCAAACCAGATACCCTTGTCGAATGCCGGCTTCCACAGCGTGCGGATAATGCCCCAGAGCACAGCCACCACACCAACCAGGAATACAAGCAGCACTACCGGCATCTGCAGGAAGTTCGTCAGATACTTGTAAGGTTCCATGAACACCTCTCCCGTTTCCGGGCGTACAGCATAGCCGTCGGCAAGCAGCGTGCGGATGACGAAGGCCAGGAAGAATACCAGGAACAACGCCGTATTTCCCCAGAGTGCCCGGCGGCAGCGTTTCACCAAATCATCCTCATTGATATTATTAATAAAATAAAGCGCTCCCAAGATACGTGCCAGGAAGAACACAGCCAGCCCCAGCACCACATTCCACGGATTAAGCAACGCATCCAAACCATGCCAGCCGTTAGCCCATTGGCTGATAACCGGCATTGCCGCATCTGCGATATTCCCTTTATTGATATAGAAGTTAGACCCCGTGAAGAACGTGGCCACTGCCCCACCCAGCAATACCGGACCTACCACTCCGTTTATCACCAGGAACGTGCGATACGTTGTCTTACCCAGCAGATTTCCCGCCTTCGACTGAAACTCGTAGCTGACAGCCTGCAACACAAAGCTGAACAGAATAATCATCCACAACCAATAAGCTCCTCCGAAACTGGTACTATAGAACAACGGAAACGAAGCAAAGAACGCGCCTCCAAACGTGACGAGCGTTGTAAACGTGAACTCCCACTTCCGTCCCGTAGAATTAATCATCATCTTCTTCTGCTCCTCCGTCTTCCCCAGACAGAACAGAAGCGAATTACCTCCCTGCACGAACAGCAGGAATACCAGTAGTGCTCCCAGCAAAGAGACTACAAACCACCAATAGTGTTGAAGAAATATATAAGCATTCATTGTGAGTTATGAGTTATAAGTTATGAGTTATGTGACGGTGTGTGCGTTTCGGTTTCCGGACCTTTGCGAATGGCCTTCAGCATAATTCCCACCTCAGCAATCAGCATGACAGTGAAAAGTACCAGGAAGATAAAGAACGTGGTCTGCACGGAGCCTACATCCAGCTTAGAGATGGCGGCACTCGTGGGCAGCATATCTTGGATGGCCCACGGCTGGCGACCACACTCGGCAACCACCCATCCGGCTTGTCCAGCCAGATAGCCCAGCGGAATGGTGAGCATAGCCACCCAATGCATCCATGGCATCCGCGACAAGTCTTTCTTATAGGCCAGGAACAGCACCACAATAAAGAAGAGGATGAAGTACCCACCCAACATCACCATCACACGGAACATGTAGAACGTAAGGGGCACATTGGGCACCAGCTCGTTCACGTCCTTGATATAACCGTAACCGAAATAGGCTACATTATCTTTCAACACTTTGGCAGCCACCTCTGCATCTGCCTCATTGCCCGCAGCCTTGGCTGCACGATAGGCGGCAAACGCACCGATAGCCGTTTTTCCTTTTTCTATTTTCTCCTCTGCCGAAAGCGCTACGGTACCATCGCTCAACGGATATCCGCCTTTCAGCAGGTCATTGATACCGGGAACAAAAGCATCCATCTTGCGCTCGGCAAGCAACGACAGCATCTTCGGAATTTCCACACGGAAAAGGAATGGGTCTACTCCGTCCTGCGGTGTCTGCTTGGCAGGATTCAGCAGCCCGAACGCTACCAATCCGGCACCTTGCCGCCCTTCATAATAGCCTTCCATAGCAGCCAGCTTCATCGGCTGCTTTTGCGCCACCTGATAGCCCGAGCCATCACCCGTCCAGGCAGAGAGCACAGCGGCACACAGACCTACCCATGCGGCAATCTTTACACTTGCCAGCGCAAATTTCTTCTCGCGCTTCTTCCACAGATACCAGCAGCTTACGCCTACTACAAACACGGCAGCCAGCACCCAGCCGGACAGCACGCTGTGGAAGAACTTGTTGACAGCCATCGGCGAAGTTGCCACAGCCCAGAAGTCCACCATCTCGTTGCGTGCCGTATCGGGATTGAACTCCATACCTACGGGATTCTGCATCCACGCATTGGCAACCAGAATCCACCAGGCAGAAATCGTGGCGCCCAGCCCCGTGAGCCAAGTAGATGCCAGGTGGAAACGCTTGCTCACCTTATCCCAGCCGAAGAACATGACGGCGATAAACGTTGCTTCCATAAAGAAAGCCAAAATACCCTCGATGGCAAGCGGCGCACCGAAGATGTCGCCCACAAACCAACTGTAATTACTCCAATTCGTACCGAATTCAAATTCCAGAATAATACCGGTTGCTACACCAATAGCAAAGTTGATACCGAAAATCTTCATCCAGAATTTGGCAGTACGTTTCCAAAATTCGTCACCCGTACGGTAGTACGCTGTCTCCATGATGCCCATAATTACCGCCAGTCCAAGTGTCAGCGGCACAAAAATCCAGTGATAGATGGCGGTCAAGGCAAATTGGGCTCTCGACCAGTCAATCAGGGAAGTGTCAATGTGTCCAAGCATAAGAATCAAGTTATAAGTTATGAGTTATTAAGTTTTTAAGTTATCGGGTAAGAACAGAGAGACACAGAGAATTTATAAGGGCAAGGAAATAAACTCTGTGTCTCCGTGTTTAGTCGCCCAGACTCCGATGGATAAGCTCATTACTGACATAGCCTTCCTTGTCATCGCCCACCACGGGGGTATTCAGAAACCGTGGGAAGAAGAAAAGGCGGAGAATGAAGAACATGATGAATAACTTCACAAGAATGATAAGCCACAAAGTACGCCCTAACGTCATACTTCGAAAACCTTCCAAATAAAAACGCCAAATGTTTACCGCAGTCTGTTTCATGCCGATAAAATTATAATGATTACAAATATAAAATACTTTTATATAAAGAACAAATAAAAAGGTGAAAAGTTGAACAGAAAAAAGACTTCTCCCATTCATCGGTACAAAAAAGATTTTAGGCGAGGAAAATTCACTCTACGTCTATCACTTTTGCAATCCTTTCTCCACCCTACTACATTTGCAAATGTAAAACCATAGAATAACGAAGATATGACGAACGTAAAAAGATTGACAGTGATAGCGCTATGTATGGCAAGCTGCATGGGAGTGGCCGCCCAAAACGGCACTTCCACGCAGATACCCGGCAGTTCCGAGCAGCCAGCCGACAGCCTGCCCGCCCAATGGGACTTGCAAGCGTGCATCGACTATGCCTTGCAGCAAAACATCACCATCCGCAAGAACCGCCTCAACGCGGAAAGTGCCCAGGTAGATGTAAAGACCGCCCGAGCCGCTCTCTTCCCCAGCCTTTCGGCCAGTGTGAGCCAGCGTGTCGTGAATCGCCCGAAGAGCGAGACAAACACCATCATCGACGGCGACAACATCACCAGCAGCCAGAGCAAGACTTCCTATAACGGCAGCTACGGCATCGATGCCAACTGGACCCTCTACAACGGCGGGAAGCGCCTCAACACCATCAAACAACAGCAACTGAACAACCGCATTGCCGAACTTAGCGTAGCACAGAGCGAGAACAGCATCGAAGAAAGTATCGCACAAACCTACGTACAGATACTCTACGCCGCCGAAGCCGTGAAAGTGAACGAATCGACCCTGGAAGTGAGCCAGGCCGAATGCGAACGCGCCCGCCAGCTTCTCGAAGCAGGAAGCATAGCCAAAAGCGACCTGGCACAACTGGAAGCGCAAGTGAGTACCGACAAGTACCAGCTGGTGACAGCACAAGCCACCCTGCAAGACTACAAACTACAACTGAAACAGCTCCTGGAACTGGATGGCGAAGCCGAAATGAACCTCTACATCCCTGCCCTCGGCACGGAAAACGTACTGGCACCCCTGCCCACCAAAACGGACGTTTACCGTTCTGCCCTCGTGCTCCGTCCGGAAATAGAAGCCGGCAAACTGAATATACAGACATCCGACCTCGACATCAAAATTGCCCGCGCTGGCTATCTGCCTACGCTGAGCCTCAGCGCCGGCATCGGAACCAGCCATGCCAACGGCAATGACTTCACCTTCAGCGAGCAAGTCAAACAGAACTGGAACAACTCGCTGGGCTTCACCGTAAGCGTGCCTATCTTCAGCAACCGGCAGACCAAGAGTGCCGTAGAGAAAGCCAAGATTCAGAAGCAGACCAGCGAACTGGACCTGCTGGACGACCAAAAAACGCTGTACAAGACCATCGAAACCCTCTGGCTCGATGCCAACAGCGCCCAGCAGCGCTACGCCGCCGCCACAGAGAAACTGAAAAGTACGCAGACCAGCTATGAACTGATTCAAGAGCAGTTCAACCTGGGCATGAAGAATACCGTAGAACTGCTGACTGAGAAAAGCAATCTGCTCAGCGCACAGCAGGAGACACTGCAAGCCAAATACATGGCCATACTGAATATGCAGCTACTGAAGTTTTATCAAGGAGAAAAAATCGAATTATAATACCTTATATATATGAACAAAAAAAGAATCATCCTCATTGCCGTAGCTGCCGTAATCATAGTGGGCGGCGGCGTATGGCTCTTCGGTGGTGCCAAGGCCAAGCACAAGGTGACCTACGCCACAGCAACCATCCATAAAGGCGAGATTTCCGAATCCGTAACCGCCACGGGGACCATCGAACCGGTGACGGAAGTGGAAGTGGGTACCCAGGTGAGCGGTATCATCGACAAGATTCATGTAGACTACAATTCCGTAGTAACCAAAGGCCAACTCATTGCCGAGATGGACCGCGTGACACTGCAAAGCGAACTTGCCTCGCAACGCGCCGCCTACAACGGTGCAAAGGCCGAATACGAGTACCAGAAAAAACTCTACGAGCGCAACAAGACGCTGAACGAAAAGCAGCTCATCGCCGCCACGGACTATGAGCAGTCCGTCTATAACTACGAGAAGGCCCGCAGCAACTACGAAAGCAGCCAGGCATCACTGGCAAAGGCTGAACGCAACCTCTCCTACGCCACCATCACCTCGCCCATCGACGGTGTGGTCATCAGCCGTGACGTGGAAGCAGGACAGACCGTGGCTTCCGGCTTCGAGACACCGACACTGTTCACCATCGCTGCCGACCTGACGCAGATGCAGGTTGTGGCCGACGTGGACGAAGCGGACATAGGCGGTGTGGAAGAGGGACAGCGCGCCACGTTTACCGTAGACGCCTACCCGAATGACGTGTTCGAAGGAGTGGTCACACAAATTCGTCTGGGAGATGCCAGCTCAAGCAGCACGTCGAGCACCAGCACCAGCACGGTTGTGACCTACGAAGTAGTCATCTCCGCCCACAACCCGGACCTGAAACTGAAACCACGCCTGACAGCCAACGTCACCATCTTCACCCTCGACCGCAAAGACGTACTGTGCGCTCCTGCCCGTGCCCTGCGCTTCAACCCCGAAAAACCGCTTATCGGCGACAATGATATCGTGAAGGATTGCGAAGGGGAACATAAACTCTGGACCCGCAAAGGCAACACCTTTACCGCCCATCCAGTGAAGATAGGTATCTCCAACGGAGTCAACACGGAAATTATCAGTGGCATTAACGAAGGTACCATAGTAGTGACCGAAGCCACCATCGGCAGCATGCCCGGCAGCGGCGCTCCGGACATGAGCCAGGAAGCTCCCGGCGGTGAGAAGAGTCCGTTCATGCCTGGCCCTCCGGGAAGTAAGAAGAAGAGCGGAAAATAATACAAAAAAAGAATTATGAATAAAGCAGTCATTGAACTTCAAAATATCAAACGCAACTTCCAGGTGGGGGACGAAACCGTGCATGCCCTGCACGGCGTCTCGTTCACCATCCGTGAAGGCGAGTTTGTCACCATCATGGGTACATCGGGCTCCGGAAAGTCTACTTTGCTGAATACCCTCGGCTGCCTGGACACACCCACCAGCGGCGAATACCTGCTGGACGGTATCTCCGTACGTACCATGAGCAAGCCTCAACGCGCCGTACTACGCAACCGTAAAATCGGCTTCGTATTCCAGAGCTACAACCTGCTGCCCAAAACCACTGCCGTGGAAAATGTGGAGCTACCGCTGATGTATAACTCCTCCGTCTCGGCTTCCGAAAGGCGGAGACGTGCCATCGAAGCCCTGCAAGCCGTGGGGCTGGGCGACCGACTGGAACATAAGTCCAATCAGATGTCCGGCGGTCAGATGCAACGCGTAGCCATCGCCCGCGCCTTGGTGAACAATCCCGCCGTTATCCTGGCAGACGAAGCTACGGGTAACCTGGACACCCGTACTTCTTTCGAGATTCTGGTACTGTTCCAAAAGCTGCATGCCGAAGGGCGCACCATCATCTTCGTCACCCACAACCCCGAAATAGCCCAGTACAGCAGCCGCAACATCGTGCTGCGCGACGGACAAATCAAGGACGATACCATCAACACCCAAATCCAGAATGCAGCCGAAGCCCTGGCAGCATTGCCTAAGCAGGAGGAGGAATGAGGGATAAGGGATTAAGGATTAGGGATTAATTTTAAACTTTCCATTAAAACGATATGAACGGAACAAACCTTTTCAAAATAGCCTTGCGAGCCTTGAACAACAACAAGCTGCGCGCATTCCTCACCATGCTGGGCATCATCATCGGCGTGGCGTCCGTCATCACGATGCTTGCCATCGGACAAGGTTCGAAGAAAAGCATCCAGGCGCAAATCTCCGAGATGGGCTCCAACATGATTATGATTCACCCCGGTGCTGACATGCGCGGCGGTGTCCGCCAAGACCCCAGCGCCATGCAGACCTTGAAGCTGACCGACTACGAAGCCCTGCGAAACGAAACCAACTTTCTGGCTGCCGTCAGCCCCAATGTCTCCTCCAGCGGGCAGCTCATCGCGGGCAACAACAACTACCCCTCCTCCGTGAGCGGCGTGGGCACGGACTATCTCGAAATCCGGCAGCTCAGCGTGGAGAACGGCGAGATGTTTACCGAAGCCGACATACAGACCTCTGCCAAGGTGTGCGTCATCGGAAAGACCATCCAAGACAACCTCTTTCCCGGAGGAGAGGACCCTGTGGGACGTATCATCCGCTTCAACCAAGTGCCCTTCCGCGTGGTGGGCGTGCTGAAGTCCAAAGGCTACAACTCCATGGGCATGGACCAGGACGACGTAGTGCTTGCCCCTTACAGCACCGTGATGAAACGCCTGCTGGCACAGACCTACCTTAGCGGCATCTTCGCCTCCGCCCTCACCGAGGACATGACGGACAATGCCACCGACGAAATCACCGAGATACTGCGCCGCAACCACAAGCTGAAGGAGAGTGACGACGACGACTTCACCATTCGCAGCCAGCAGGAACTCAGCACCATGCTGAACTCCACCACCGACCTGATGACCACGCTGCTTGCCTGCATAGCCGGCATTTCGCTCGTAGTGGGCGGCATCGGCATTATGAACATCATGTACGTATCGGTGACGGAACGCACGCGCGAAATCGGCCTGCGCATGAGTGTAGGCGCCCGCGGTGTCGACATCTTGAGCCAGTTCCTCATCGAAGCTATCCTCATCAGCATCACCGGAGGCATCATCGGCGTCATCATCGGATGCGGAGCCAGCTGGATAGTGAAGAGCGTTGCCCACTGGCCCATCTTCATCCAGCCGTGGAGTGTATTCCTCTCCTTCGCCGTATGTACCGTCACCGGAGTGTTCTTCGGTTGGTATCCCGCCAAGAAAGCTGCGGACCTCGACCCGATAGAGGCCATACGCTACGAATAACCTTTTCTCCCTTGCCGGAAGTTAGCCAAATAGTTCTTAAGTATTAGGAAAAAAGTTTCCGGCAATAGGGAAAAAAGTTATGCGAAACCAAGGATAATCTCTATCCCAAGCCTTGGGATAGACATCCGCAAGCTTGGGATACATATCCGCAACCTGGAAACGCTTATCCGCAACCTGCGAACAGAGATTTGCTTCGCAGGCAGCGGATATTTCCAATATCCACCTAAAATCCGTATCTTTGTATCATGATGAAACAACAGCTCCCTAACCCACGCCGCCGCGGCATCGAAACCCTGATACACATCATTGTCTGGGGTATCGTCATCGGTTTCCCCTTTCTGATGATGACACGCAGCGGCTTCAATATCAGCCTTGCGGACTATCTGCGCCACGGTAGCAGCAGTACCCTCTCATTCTTCCTTGTATTCTACATCAACTACTGCCTCCTCATTCCCCGCTACTTGTTCGAGGGACGCATCCGGCAGTATCTCCTGCTGAACACACTGCTCATCATCTGCATTACCACCGGCGCCCACCTTTGGCAAGAATACACATTCCAAAACCATATGCGCGGCGATGATGACGGTCAGCACATGGGGCCTCCCAAATGGATATTCATCTTGCGCGACGTCTCGACCATGATTCTCACCGCCGGCCTCAGCGCTGCCATCAAGCTGAGCCGCCGCTGGGCGCAGATGGACGCCGCCCGCCGCGAAGCCGAGAAAAGCCGCACGGAAGCCGAGTTGAAGAACCTGCGCAACCAGCTCAACCCGCACTTCCTGCTCAATACGCTGAACAACATCTACGCCCTCATCGCCTTCGATGCCGACAAGGCACAGACTGCCGTGCAGGAACTGAGCCGACTGCTGCGCCATGTGCTGTATGACAATCAGCAGAACTTCGTCACCCTGGACAAGGAGATGGACTTCATCCGCAACTACATCGAACTGATGCGCATCCGTCTCTCCGCCAACGTCCGTGTGGAAACAAAGATAGACGTCCGACCGGACAGCCGTACTGAAATAGCTCCGCTCATCTTTATTTCCCTCATAGAGAATGCCTTCAAGCATGGCATCTCCCCCACCGAACCCAGCTTTATCCGTATCCACTTCAGTGAAAGCCCCGGAGAGATACATTGCGAAATAACCAACAGCTATCATCCCAAAAGCGTGGCAGACAAGAGTGGAAGCGGCATCGGGTTGGAACAAGTGCGCAAGCGTCTGGAGCTGACCTATCCCGGTCATTACGACTGGCAGCAAGGAGTGAGTGAGGACATGAAAGAGTATAAATCTATTTTAATTATAAAGATATGAATCTGAAGTGCGCCATTGTAGACGACGAGCCCCTCGCCCTGGGGTTGCTGGAAAGCTACGTCAACAAGACCCCGTTTCTAGAGTTGGTCGGTAAATACTCCAGTGCCGTACAAGCCATCAAGGAGTTGCCCGAGAAGCACATCGACCTGCTTTTCCTCGACATCCAGATGCCCGAACTGAACGGACTGGAATTTTCGAAGATGGTCGATTCCGGCACCCGCATTGTCTTTACCACCGCCTTCGACCAGTATGCCATAGACGGCTACAAAGTCAATGCGCTGGACTACCTGCTGAAACCCATCTCCTACGTCGACTTTCTGCAGGCTGCCAACAAGGCTGTGCAATGGTTTGAATTGCTGCAACAGCCCAAGGAAGAGATTCAGAGCATCTTCGTAAAGAGCGAGTATAAGCTGGTGCAAATCGAATTGAGTAAAATTCTGTACATAGAGGGGCTGAAAGACTATCTCAAAATCTACGAGGAGGATTCTCCCAAGCCTATCTTGTCTCTCATGAGCATGAAGGCAATGGAGGAACTTCTGCCTGCCTCGCGTTTCATGCGCGTCCACCGTTCCTACATTGTTCAGAAGAATAAAATACGTATTATAGACCGTGGCCGCATCGTGTTCGGAAAGAATTACATCCCGATAAGTGACAGCTATAAACAAGCTTTTCAAGAATTTTTAGACCAAAGAAGCTAAAAAAATCGACCAATCCGTCGATAAAATCGGAAAAACCGTCGATTTATTATAGAATCTTTTTGCATATTAAAATATGTTTTTTTATCTTTGCACCGAACAGATAGGAGTTGTGAAACTCCCCCAATAGAATAGTTTAGTTAAGTCTAGTTTAGTTTTTGTGTGAAGCACTTCCTCCGTAAGCGAACGTTGGAAGTGCTTTTTACATATCAACACTATTTAATCCACAAGCAGAAAAATTATCAAAGCAAATTTAAAAAACTATATATAACTACATATCAAACACCAACATAACATTCATTTTCTTATCTTTAATACAGAAACAAGTGGGCACGCATGTTTTATGATTTTACTAATCACATCTGTATAATGTTAGTTTCGCGACAACCATTATACGGTAATAATCTTGTAAATTATGGAAATCAAGAAAACATCCAAAGCAAGCCTGGAAAACAAGAAGTCAAGTTGGCTACTTGTAGGTTATGTAATTGTGCTGGTCTTCATGTTCGTTGCATTTGAATGGTCGAAGCGTGATGTTAGGATTGACATGAGCGGTGCTATTACCGAGAACGTATTTGAGCAGGAAATTGAAATTCCTATCACGGAGCAACCCGAATTAGTAGCTCCACCACCCCCTCAAGCTCCTGCAATTGCCGAGGTATTGACAATTGTGGATGATAATGACAATGTGAAAGAAACAGCCATTGCCTCTTCCGAAGAAATCGGTGAAGCTGTAATCATCAAAACCATATCTCCAACCGTAGATGAAGAGATTCCGGTAGAGGATGAGATTTTTGAAGTTGTAGAGAAGAATCCCGAGTTTTCTTATAATGGCATGAGTCTGATGCAATATCTGGGTAAGAGTATAAAATACCCGACTATTGCACAAGAGACCGGAACCCAGGGGCGCGTAATAGTACAATTCGTTGTCAACAAAGACGGCAGCATCGTAGATGTAAAAGTAGTAAGAGGCGTAGATCCCTATCTGGACAAAGAAGCTATCCGTGTGATTTCCACCATGCCCAAATGGAAACCCGGTGAGCAACGAGGCAAACCGGTCCGTTGTAAATTCACAGTTCCCGTAATGTTTAAATTACAATAGCAGACATGCCAGTGTCCACTTTCCACTTGTCTTCATAAGGTAATCTCCAATATCCGAGGGCGTGTCAAAACTGGTATTCACCACAGATTACACAGATTTGCACAGATAAGCATCTTTGATTATCAGTAGATTAAGCTCATTCTGTGTTAATCCGTGTAATCTGTGGTGAATTTTGACACACCCCCATTTTTTTAAGTATCAACACAGCCATTTCCTTCTTCCATATTTTTCTTTCCACAGAAAAACAAAAACATTCAGCCCTCTCAGACTGTTACATAGAAAAACAATATATCACTCCTGATAAAACCACACGATAATGAAATCACAACTCTTTGACATCAGAAGAGAATATAAGAAAGGCAGGCTGACACCGGGTAACCTCAACGACAATCCCTTTGAGCAATTCGACCATTGGCTGAACGATGCTATCCATAGTGATGAGTACGAGCCCACCGCCATGACGGTAGCTACAGTCTCGACAGACGGGCATCCTTCTACACGCACAGTGTTGCTGAAAGGGGTGGAAAATGGCCGTTTCATCTTCTTCACCAACTACGAAAGCAGAAAAGGCCGGCAACTGACTGCAAATCCGTATATATCCTTATCTTTCGTATGGCACAAACTGGAAAGGCAAATACACATTGAAGGAAAAGCTGAAAGATGCGCTCCTGCCGATTCTGACGCCTATTTTGCAAGCAGGCCTTACAAAAGTAAAATCGGGGCGAGGATTTCACCCCAAAGTCACGTCATCGGCAGCCGTATGGAGATAATGCGCGCGTTCGTCCGCGAAGCGGCAACATGGATAGGGCAAAGTATCAAACGTCCCGACAACTGGGGAGGTTTTGCCGTCACCCCTTTCCGTTTTGAATTCTGACAAGGACGGGAAAGCAGGCTACACGACCGTTTCCTCTATTCCCAACAAGCGGATGGCAGCTGGAAAAAGGAGAGGCTGGCTCCCTAAATACGGACAGGGAAACACTTCTCATCACAAATAAATCTTAAAAGGAGGAACAAAGCCACAGAAACGCTGTTTGAAGGGGAAACTCTAAAAACAACTGTTATGAATTACGGTATCAGTATTCTTTTCAGGGCTATACCCTTGTTGATGGCCCTTTTCTGTTTCGGCTACGGAGCCTTTGTGCTCCACGAAGGACTGGATTCGGCAAAATTTGTGGCCGGTCCGGTAGTATTTTCCTTAGGGATGATTTGCATTGCCTTGTTCGCCACAGCGGCAACAATCATTAGACAAATTATTCATACCTACAATCCGATAGCCAGATACGCACTTCCGGTTATTGGTTACCTGGCAGCCGTACTCACAGTAATCTATGGTTGGAATTATATGCACGAAGCTGCCACGGCAAGCAATTTCGTGGCAGGACACGTGATTTGCGGAGTCGGTTTCATCACAGCTTGTGTAGCTACCACAGCCACAGCCTCCACCCGCTTCACCCTCATTCCCGCCAACTCGGAACGTACCGACCAGCTACAACCTGCCGATGCATTCAATTCCTCCCAGGGATATATCCTGATAGCAGTTGCCACCCTTATGGCAGTAATGGCATGGATATGGGCCTTCTGGCTATTGTCAAAAAGCAGCGAGCACAATGCATATTATGTAGCAGGCCATGTCATGGCAGGACTTGCTTGTATCTGTTCCAGCTTGGTGGCGCTGGTTGCAACCATCGTCCGCCAGATACGCAACAACTATACAAAGTCTGAACGGAAACAATGGCCGGCCCTTGTTTTGATAATGGGCAGCATAAGCATTCTCTGGGGACTTCTGGTCTTGGCCAACAGCAATCCGGCACTCTCCTCCACAGGATATATTATGATAGGCCTGGGACTGGTATGCTACAGCATTTCCAGCAAAGTCATACTACTTGCCGCCATCTGGCGGAACACTTTCAAGCTGGCCAACCGCATCCCGCTGATTCCGGTCTTCACGGCCCTGGCTTGTCTGTTTCTCTCCGCCTTTCTGTTTGAGATGGCAAGCCTGCACAATGCCTATTTTGTCCCTGCACGCGTACTGGCAGGTTTGGGAGGCATCTGCTTTACATTATTCTCCATCGTAAGCATTCTGGAGAGCGGTACATCTAAGTAGACATTTTCCCGCCATTGGCCTGAGCATCGAGGAACAATTCCACACGCTCGGCATGGTGGGCCACATAAGCTGCCGGACCGGTATCCCCGGAATCAAGAATATCGCGGACCACATCCGCCTTATTCTTGCCGGTAACAAAGAAAATAAGATTCTTCGCAGCAAACAAAAGGCAGCCGGTCATGGCTATGCGTTTCTGCCCATTATAGGGATTGACACTCACCTCATAAGGATGAAAGGAAGAAAGCAGATATTCCTGCCCCGGAAAGATAGAGGAGGTATGCCCGTCGTCTCCAGCACCGAGCAAAACGACATCGAAGGCCGGGAAGCCACCCCAAAGCGGAACCGTGCGGCAAACCAGCGTCGAATAGTTCTTTGCTTCAATCTCCGGGCGGTTCACTCCATAAATAGGATAAACGTATTCATCGGGCATGCCTACTTCATCCAACAGCAAACGGCGCATGGTACCATAATTGCTCTCATAATCCTCTGCCGGCACACACCGTTCATCCACCCAATAAATCCGCATCCGCATCCAAGGAGTCACCTCCTTGTACTCGTTGGCCCAAATGTCAAACATCAGCGAAGGAGTACTTCCCCCACTGAATGCAAAATAAAAGGTCTTTTCCGGCTCACGCTCCATCATCGCAATCAAATGTTCAATCAACGCATGTGCCGTAGCTGTAGCCGAATGGTAAACATAACTTTTCATAACTCGCAATATTCATCTGTATTAGTCAAATTCTTACACGGATTAGTCCACTCAGCACCATGTTCGTGCATCATCGCTTCACTTTCCAAAGGTCCCCACGTACCTACGGGATACCCATATAAAGGAGCATCCGTATGCTCTTTCCAATAACGCAACACGGGATCGAAAAAGCGCCATGAAGCCTCTACCGCGTCGCTGCGGGTAAAGAGTGTAGGGTCACCTTGTATGCAGTCCTCTATCAGACGGGCATAGGCATCGCCGGTAGGCAACCCGCCCAACTGGTCATAACTGAAGTCCATCATCACCTGCTTCACGTCAAATCCGGGTCCGGGAGTCTTCATGCCGAATTTCAGCACAATACCTTCATTGGGTTGCAGGCGGAGAATCAGCTTATTCGCGCGGGGACAATGTCCACCCTCGCAACGGAACATCTGATGGGGCGTCTCACGGAAATGTACAACAATCTCAGTCACCTTTGTCGGCATTTGTTTGCCGGTACGGATATAGAAAGGAACACCCTTCCACCGCCAGTTGTTAATACCGATTTTCATGGCAATATACGTTTCGGTACGCGAATCAGGTGCCACGTTCTTCTCTTCCCTATACCCGGCTTTCGAGCCCGAAGCCGTATATTGTCCGCGGACAATGTGTTCCTCCAAATCCTCCTCTGTCAAGGGGGCCAATGACTCATAGACCTTCACCACCTCGTTGCGGAAATTATCGGCATTGAAAACGGCAGGCGGTTCCAATGCAGTGAGCGCCACAAGCTGTATGAGGTGGTTTTGTACCATATCGCGCAGGGCTCCGGCACCTTCATAGAATCCGCCACGTCCTTCGATACCCAGATTCTCTACGGCTGTAATCTCCACATAGTCTATATAATTACGGTTCCATAGCGGTTCGAAGATTCCGTTGGCAAAACGGAAGGCGAGAATGTTCTGCGCCGTTTCCTTACCCAAAAAATGGTCGATGCGGTAAATCTGATGCTCCTTGAAAACGGAAGCATAAATGCTATTCAGCTTTCTGGCTGACTCCAAATCGTAACCGAACGGCTTTTCAACGATGATACGCGTATCAGGACGGTTCAGACCGGCCGCCTTCAAGTGCAAGGGAATGACACCGTACAAGGAAGGTGGAGTAGCCAGATAGAACAGCAGGTTGTCCGGTTTCTGCTCACCGGTAAACTCTTGTAAACGTCCGTCCAGCAGATGATAGCCTTCAACCTCGGCGGGATCCAATGTCTGGTAATGCAGATGGCTGCAAAAATCCCTCATTTTATCTTCCACCTGCTCTTTGGAAGCTACGAACTTACTCAATTCACTCATTATATATTCTTGGTAACGGGCATCCGTATACTCGGTGCGTCCTATCCCCAGAATGGAGAATCCTTCCGGCAACCGCCCGCCACTATATAAAGTATAGAGCGCCGGCATCAGTTTGCGCTTCGTCAAGTCACCCGAAGCGCCGAATATAACAATCACTAATTTATTCATCATCTTCTCCCCCTTTCTCACACATTGTACGTACCCGATTTCGTATCTCCTCCGTGTCCCGTCCAATTTTCATGGAAAAACTGTCCACGCAACTCGTCTGTCCTTTCAAAGGTATGCGCACCAAAATAGTCACGTTGCGCCTGAATCATATTGGCAGGCAACTTGGCAGACACCAGCGAATAGAAATAATTCAAGGCGGACGAGAATGCAGGCACCGGAAGTTCCTCTTTCATGGATTGTGCCACCAGATGTTTCCAGCCGGAAAGCAACAGCTGCATTTCATTTTTGAAATAAGGAGCCAACAGCAGATGTTTGGGCTTGTCTTTTGCCTCGAAAGCCGTAGCTATGTCGTTCAGGAAAATACTACGGATGATGCAGCCGCCCCGCCACATGCGTGCGATGGATGCCAAATCGAGGTTCCAGGCAAAAGCGTCGGATGCACGCTGCAACACGGCGAATCCCTGAGCATATGACACTAATTTGGAAGCATAGAGTGCGGAATAGATATCCTTCACCATCTCCGACTTGTTGTACACCGCCTGCGAGCGTCGGCATACAAATTGCTTGGAAGCCGTTTCACGCAAGCCCTTCTGTGCCGACAAACTACGTTCGAACACAGCCGTAGCAATCAGCCCCAACGGCATGCCCAGCTCCATCGCATTGATAACGGACCACTTGCCCGTACCTTTCTGTCCGGCGGTATCCAATATCTTATCTATCAGGTAACCTCCTGATTTGTCCTTATGACGCAGTATGTTGGCGGTAATTTCAATGAGATAGCTACGCAACTTACCCTCATTCCAATCAGCAAAGATTTCTGCCATCTGTCCATTGTCCAGACCAAGCAGATTCTTCATCACCCAATAAGCTTCGGCAATAAGCTGCATATCTCCATATTCGATACCGTTATGTATCATCTTGACGAAATGACCGGAACCGGCAGGACCAATCCACTGGCAGCACGGAGTACCGTCAGATGCTTTTGCCGCAATACTCTGCAGGATAGGCTTCACCTCAGGCCAGGCACTTTCAGATCCTCCGGGCATGATAGACGCGCCGTTCAGCGCTCCTTCCTCTCCACCGGAAACTCCAGCTCCCACAAAACGGAAGCCTTTCTTTTCGGCCAATGCCACACGCCGGTTGGTGTCCTCATAATTGGAATTACCACCGTCAATCAGGATATCCCCTTCGGACAAATGGGGAAACAGCTGTTCCATCAGTTCATCCACCGCACTGCCGGCACGAACCATCATCATTATTTTGCGGGGTATGGCAATGGAAGTTACAAATTCGGCTATATCTGTATAGCCTTCAATTTTTTTCCCTTTGGCGCGGCCGTTCACAAAACGTTCCACCACCCCTTCTTCCACTCCCGGAACCGTACGATTATATACCGAAACATTCCATCCCTTATCTGCCATATTGAGGGCCAAATTCTCGCCCATAACTGCCAGACCGATAAGTCCAATGTCTGTTTTATTTAAATTCTTCATATTCATGTAAATTTTGTCTTTATATGGAAACAAAATGCTAACAGCATTTGTTCGTATGAATTACGAAAATAAAATAGTACTTTTGTCAGCGAAAGCCTATTTTTCAACCAGACAGAAAACCAATGCTCATGAAGAACTTCCACATCGGACTATTGCCACGCATCATCATTGCCATTATCTTAGGTATACTTTTCGGAAATTTCCTACCGGCTTCGCTGGTACGGCTGTTCGTAACATTCAATGCCATTTTCAGTGAATTCCTGAACTTCTCCATCCCCCTCATCATTGTGGGACTGGTCACGATTGCCATTGCCGACATCGGCAAAGGAGCCGGACGGATGCTGGTCGTCACGGCGCTCATTGCTTACGGAGCTACCTTATTCTCCGGCTTTCTCTCCTATTTCACCGGTATGGCGGTATTTCCTTCCCTCATAGAAACCGGGGTGCCGTTAGAAGAAGTCAGTGAGTCTCAAGGCATTCTTCCCTATTTTTCCGTGGGTATCCCGCCCTTGATGAATGTTATGACCGCACTCGTACTTGCCTTCACACTGGGGCTGGGCCTGGCTCATCTGAAAAGTGAGGTACTGAAAAATGCGGCACGCGATTTTCAAGAGATTGTCATCCGCATGATCAGTGCAGTGATATTGCCGCTGCTTCCCATCTATATTTTCGGCATTTTCCTCAACATGACGCACAGTGGACAAGTATTCGGCATCCTGATGGTCTTTATTAAGATTATCGGTGTAATCTTCCTGCTTCACATCTTTCTCCTGGTATTCCAATACAGCATTGCGGCACTGTTTGTCCGCAAGAACCCTCTCAAACTACTGGGACGAATGATGCCTGCCTACTTCACGGCTCTAGGCACTCAATCCAGTGCCGCCACTATCCCTGTAACATTGGAGCAAAGTCGGAAGAACGGCGTCTCTGCCGATATTGCCGGATTCGTCATCCCACTTTGCGCCACCATCCATCTGTCGGGCAGCACATTGAAGATTGTGGCATGCGCCCTGGCACTGATGATAATGCAAGGCATGCCCCATGATTTCCCTCTATTTGCAGGATTTATCTTCATGCTGGGCATCACTATGGTAGCCGCTCCCGGGGTACCGGGAGGCGCCATCATGGCATCACTGGGCATCCTGCAATCCATGCTGGGCTTCGACGAGTCGGCACAAGCGCTGATGATTGCACTATACATAGCGATGGACAGCTTCGGTACTGCCTGCAATGTGACGGGCGACGGGGCAATCGCACTGATTATCGACAAAGTGATGGGAAAGAAATAGTTTATATTTTGCTATCTCGTGGAAAATAACGAATATTGCAGTCCGAAAAGACATAATAACAAGAAGCATACATTATGAAGAAAGCCCTTATCTCCGGCATTACCGGGCAGGACGGCTCGTTCCTTGCCGAATTCCTCCTGCAGAAAGGATATGAAGTGCACGGTATCCTGCGTCGCTCTTCCTCTTTCAACACCGGCCGCATCGAACACCTCTACTTCGATGAGTGGGTACGCGACATGAAACAGAAACGTACCATTAACCTGCACTATGGAGACATGACAGACTCCAGCTCTCTCATCCGTATCATCCAGAGTGTGCAGCCGGACGAAATATATAACCTTGCCGCCCAAAGCCATGTCAAAGTATCCTTCGACGTGCCCGAATATACCGCCGAAACCGATGCCGTAGGCACCCTGCGCATGCTCGAAGCCGTACGCATTCTCGGTATGGAAAAGAAGACACGCATCTACCAGGCCTCCACTTCCGAGCTCTTCGGAAAAGTGCAGGAAGTGCCGCAAAGCGAAACGACCCCGTTCTATCCCCGCAGCCCCTATGGCGTAGCCAAACAGTATGGCTTTTGGATTACAAAGAACTACCGCGAAAGCTATGGCATGTTTGCTGTAAACGGCATACTCTTCAACCACGAGAGCGAACGCCGAGGTGAAACCTTCGTGACAAGAAAAATCACACTGGCGGCTGCCCGCATCGCCCAAGGCTTCCAGGACAAGCTGTATCTGGGCAATCTGGATGCCCGGCGCGACTGGGGATATGCCAAAGACTACATCGAGTGCATGTGGCTCATCCTGCAGCACGACACCCCCGAAGACTTCGTCATTGCCACCGGAGAAATGCATACCGTACGCGAATTTGCGACACTGGCATTCCGGGAGGTAGGCATCACTCTGTGCTGGGAAGGCCAGGGAGTGGATGAGAAGGGTATCGACACACAGACCGGAAAAGTCCTCGTGGAAGTCGACCCCAAATATTTCCGGCCTGCCGAAGTGGAACAATTGCTGGGCGACCCCACCAAAGCAAAAACACTGCTGGGATGGAATCCGAGGCAGACCAGTTTTGAAGAGTTGGTACGCATCATGGCAGAGCACGACATGAAATTTGTGAAGAAACTGTATTTAAGAAGCAAAGAGCTTTGAATGAACTATTAAACTTTCAGACAACAATGTTAGACAAAAATGCCAAAATATATGTAGCAGGCCACCGGGGACTGGTAGGTTCTGCCATCTGGAAAAATCTTGAGGAGAAAGGATACACCAATCTCATCGGCAAGACCCACACAGAACTCGATCTGCTCGACGGAGTTGCCGTACGCCGCTTCTTCGACGAGGAACAGCCCGAATATGTATTCCTTGCCGCCGCCTTTGTGGGTGGCATCATGGCCAACAGTATCTACCGTGCCGACTTCATCTACAAGAACTTGCAGATACAGCAGAACGTCATCGGCGAAAGCTTCCGCCACGGAGTGAAAAAACTTCTCTTTCTGGGCAGCACCTGCATCTATCCCCGTGATGCCGAACAGCCGATGAAAGAAGACGCACTCCTCACTTCTCCGCTGGAATACACGAACGAACCCTATGCCATCGCCAAAATAGCCGGACTGAAAATGTGCGAAAGCTTCAATCTTCAATACAGTACGAACTACATTGCCGTGATGCCCACCAACCTTTACGGTCCCAACGACAACTTCGACCTGGAACGCAGCCACGTGCTCCCTGCCATGATACGCAAGATACACCTCGCCCACTGCCTGAAACAAGGCGACTGGGATGCCGTACGCCACGACATGAACCTGCGTCCGGTGGAAGGCATCAACGGCGACAGCAGCAAAGAGGACATTCTGAATATCCTCCGGAAATACGGCATCAGCGAAGAAGAAGTGAGATTATGGGGTACCGGCACCCCCTTGCGCGAATTCCTCTGGAGCGAGGAGATGGCAGATGCCAGCGTCTTCGTCATGGAACACGTCGACTTCAAAGATACCTTCAAGCCGGGCGACAAGGAAATCCGCAACTGTCACATCAATATCGGTACGGGCAAGGAAATCACTATCCGCCAGTTGGCAGAGCTGATTGTCAACACCGTAGGCTATCAGGGCCGGTTGACCTTCGACACTTCCAAACCCGACGGCACCATGCGCAAACTGACCGATCCCGGTAAGTTACATGCATTGGGATGGCATCATAAGATTGATATCGAGGAAGGTGTGCAACGCATGTACCGATGGTACTTGGGAAAGTAATTAGTGACGTCTGATTAGCCATGAATGCCATACGGTACAAGGTGGGAACTGTATTGTTTATATTGCTGATACTTTTATCAGGTATCAGCCCAACCATGAATGCCATGATAGCTCCCGTGACCTATTCCGTTCGCGGCAAAGTCATCGACAGACAGTCCAGACAACCCGTGGCCTACGCCAACGTTTTCGTTGCCGGCATCCCCGGGAAAGGGGTATCCACCGATTCACTCGGCACATTCAAGATAGAGCAGGTACCTCCGGGCATTTATAGCCTTGAGGCATCCTGCATAGGATACCAGACTGTTTCCACCCCCGAATATATCGTTTCAGCCTCAACCCCGTTCATCGAGATAGAGATGGAAGAGGATGCCAATCTGCTGAACACAGTAGTGGTGGTGCCTTCCCCCTTCCGGCGAAATATCGAAAGCCCGGTCAGCATGCGTATCATCGGCTTGCAGGAAATAGAGAAAAGTCCCGGAGCCAACCGGGATGTTTCGCGCATCGTACGCTCCTATCCCGGCGTCTCTTTCTCTCCCATCGGCTATCGCAACGACTTGATTGTTCGGGGCGGTTCTCCTTCCGAAAACCGCTTTTATATGGATGGCATCGAAATCCCCAACATCAACCACTTTGCCACTCAGGGTGCATCCGGAGGACCGGTAAGTATTGTCAATGCCGACCTGATACGCGAGATTACATTTTATACGGGCGCCTTCCCCGCCAACCGCTCCGGAGCCTTGAGTTCCGTCCTCGACTTCCGCCTCAAGGACGGAAATCCGGACAAGCAGGCGTTCAAAGCCACCATCGGCGCATCGGAAGTCTCGCTCAGCGGAGCAGGCCATCTGGGGCAGCGCACCACTTATCTGTTCTCCGCACGCCAGTCCTACCTGCAACTTTTGTTCAAGGCTTTGGGACTGCCCTTCCTGCCCAATTTCATTGACGGACAATTCAAAACAAAAACCCGTTTCAACGAGCACAGCGAGCTGACCCTGCTTGGTCTTGCAGGCATTGACAAGATGAAACTGAATACCGATGAAAAAGGAGAAGATGCCGAATATCTGCTCAGCTATCTCCCCACTATCCATCAGGAAACATTCACTTTCGGAGCCTCTTACAGACACTACAATGGAAGGCACGTACAATCCCTTATACTGAGCCATAACTACCTGAACAACCGCAATCTGAAATACCGCAACAACGATGACTCTTCCGAAGACAACCTGACCCTGCGCCTACGCTCCACAGAACAAAAGACCACCCTGCGTTTCGAAAACCAAACGCGCTTGGGAGCATGGACCCTAAAAGAAGGAGCAGAACTGAACAACTCCATCTATACAAACCACAGCAGGCAAAGACTATACGGCAGTCATTCGGGTACGCTTTCCATCTACGAAACCTCACTCAACATCTTCGGCTGGGGGGCTTTCTTCTCTTCCAACTATACCACCGCCGACAAGCGTCTGGCCCTTTCTGCCGGTATCCGTATGGATGGCAACACTTACAACCGAAAGATGCGGCAGCTATGGAAACAGTTCTCCCCACGCCTCTCTGCATCCTACAAACTCTCGGAACAATGGACCCTGAGCGGAAGTACCGGCCTCTACCACCAATTGCCTCCCTACACCGCTTTGGGATATAAAGACAATGAAGGGCAATATCTCAACAAAAACCTGAAGTACATGCAGGTCTTTGAAAGCAGCCTCGGTGTGGACTGGCACCTGCAAGACCGGTTCATGGTTTCTGCAGAAGGTTTCTTCAAGCGTTACAGCCGTATGCCACTTTCCCTTCAAGACAACATTCCGTTGGCATGCAAAGGAAACGATTACGGTGTCACCGGCAACGAAGCACTCGTCCCTACAGCCAGCGGCAGGGCCTACGGACTGGAAACCATGTTCCGCTGGCAGGCATCCGGCAAGTTCAATCTCGTATCCTCCTTCACCTTATACCGCAGCGAATACCGCAACCGCCCAGATGGAGACTTCATTCCATCTGCCTGGGACAACCGTTTCATACTCAACATGAGCGGTACATACAACCTGCCCCGGCGCTGGAGCATAGGAGGCAAGCTAAGCTATATAGGCGGCAGCCCCTACACTCCCTATGATGAAGACAAATCATCACTCGTAGAAGCATGGGATGCCAAAGGACAGCCCTACTACGACTATGCGTACTATAATACCGGGCGACTTCCCAACTTTGCCCAGTTAGACTTGCGTGTGGACAAGTCCTTCTACTTCCATCACTGCATGATAGGAATCTATCTGGACATACAGAATATCACCGGCAACAAACTGAAGCAACCGGATGTGATAATGAGTACGGGCATCATCGAAAATCCGTCTGCTCCTGTTACCGAACAGCGCTATAAAATGAAATACCTCAAGCAGGAAAGCGGCACTATCCTGCCTACTTTAGGTATAACTGTCGAGTTTTAGCAAATAGCCGCCATAAAAACTATTTTCCCTATAAAAGTTTGCTTTCTATATATAAACCCTTATATTTGCACAATTTTCAACCAAATGTGCAATTAATATCATGGAACAAAGTTTTATCGCCTATATAGAGAATAGCATAAAGGAAAATTGGGATTTAGACGCTCTGACCGACTATAAGGGAGCAACCCTACAATATAAGGACGTAGCCCGCAAAATAGAAAAGCTGCATATCATTTTCGAGGCAAGCGGCATCAAGAAAGGCGATAAGATTGCCGTCTGTGGCCGCAACAGTTCCCACTGGGGCGTAACGTTCCTCGCAACATTGACCTACGGTGCGGTAATCGTCCCCATCCTTCACGAGTTCAAGGCAGACAATGTACACAACATCGTGAACCATTCCGAAGCCAAACTGCTTTTCGTAGGCGACCAGGTTTGGGAAAACCTCAACGAAAGTGCCATGCCGCTGCTGGAGGGCATCATGATGATGGCAGACTTCTACATTCTTGTCTCCCGTAGCGAAAAGTTGGACTATGCCCGCGAACATCTCAACGAAATGTTCGGTAAGAAATACCCCAAGAACTTCCGCAAGGAGCATGTCAGTTATCACAAGGACCAGCCCGACGAACTGGCGGTCATCAACTATACATCCGGCACCACCAGTTACTCCAAAGGAGTGATGCTGCCCTACCGCAGCCTTTGGTCAAACACCACTTTTGCTTTCGAAGTATTGCCGCTGAAAGCCGGTGACAAGATTGTCTCCATGCTGCCAATGGCACATATGTACGGACTTGCATTCGAGTTTCTGTATGAATTCGCCGTAGGTTGCCACATATTCTTCCTCACTCGTATGCCCAGCCCCAAAATCATTTTCCAGGCTTTCACCGAAGTGAAGCCTAACCTGATTGTGGCTGTTCCGCTCATTATCGAAAAGATTATAAAGAAGAGCGTACTGCCCAAGCTGGAAACTCCTGCCATGAAGCTGTTGCTGAAAGTACCCATCATCAATGACAAGATAAAGGCGACCGTACGCGAACAAATGATTCAAGCCTTTGGCGGAAACTTTGCAGAAATCATTGTAGGAGGAGCTGCCTTCAACCAGGAAGTGGAGCAGTTCTTAAAGATGATAGATTTCCCCTATACGGTAGGCTATGGAATGACGGAATGCGGCCCCATCATCTGTTACGAGGATTGGACCCGCTTCAAACCCGGTTCTTGCGGAAAGGCCGCACCGCGTATGGAGGTGAAAATCCTATCATCCGATCCCGAAAACATTCCGGGAGAGATTGTCTGCCGTGGTCCCAATGTCATGCTGGGTTACTACAAGAACGACGAGGCCACCGTACAGGTACTCGACAAAGACGGCTGGCTGCACACCGGAGACCTTGCCCTGATGGATGCCGAAGGCAACGTAAGCATCAAGGGACGCAGCAAGAACATGCTCCTTGGTCCGAGCGGTCAGAATATCTACCCGGAAGAGATAGAAGACAAACTGAACAATATGCCGTATGTAGCCGAAAGCATCATCGTGCAGCAGAATGAGAAACTGGTAGGTCTGGTTTACCCCGACTTCGATGATGCCTTTGCCCATGGGCTGAACAATGACGACATCGAACGCGTCATGGAGGAAAACCGTGTGGCACTGAATGCAGAACTGCCCGCATACAGCCAGATATTCAAAATGAAAATCTATCCTGAAGAATTTGAAAAAACGCCGAAGAAATCTATCAAACGCTTCTTGTATCAGGAGGCCAAAGGATAATGTAAAAAAACAATTAAACTACAACCTATCTAACCCTTTCTAAATTATTATCTAAATGAGAAACGAATTATTATTATCCGCCATGCTTCCGATATGCGGAATGGCGGGAGAAGCGTATGGCATGCCGCCTGGGGATGCCGTACCTGCTCCAAAAGAGCAGCCAAACATCATTCTGTTCCTAGTGGATGACATGGGATGGCAAGACACGTCCCTCCCCTTTTGGACACAGCGTACCAAGTACAACGATACGTACCATACTCCCAACATGGAACGGATGGCTACACAAGGCAAAATGTTTACGCAGGCCTATGCATGCAGCATCAGTTCACCTACGCGTGTCAGCCTTTTTACGGGAATGAATGCTGCCAGGCATCGAGTCACCAGTTGGACCCTCCGCAAGAACACTACCCATGAACAACCCGACTCGGTCATGATTTATCCGGAATGGAACGTTAACGGCATTTGTCAAGAGCCTGGCGTGGAACGGACCACACAAGTCACCTCCCTGGCCGAAGTGCTCAAAGACCATGGCTATCACACCATTCATTGCGGAAAAGCCCACTTCGGTGCTGAAGGCACTCCCGGAGCCGACCCGTTGAAAATGGGGTTTGAAGTGAACATAGCCGGACATGCTGCCGGTTCACCTGCCAGCTACTATGGCAAGGAGAATTTCGGCAACAAAACAGACGGTAAAAGCCCGCTGGCTGCCGTACCCGGTCTGGAGAAATATCATGGAACCGACACTTTCCTAAGTGAAGCCCTTACCATAGAGGCCATGAAGGCCCTGGACGATGCACAGCAGACTGACAAGCCATTCTTTCTGTACATGGCACACTATGCCATCCATACCCCTATACAACCTGACATGCGTTTCTACCAGAAGTACCTGGACAAAGGCCTTCCTCCGGTAGAAGCTGCCTATGCTACTCTCATTGAGGGTATGGACAAAAGTCTGGGAGACATTATGGATTATCTGGACAAGAACAACCTGACGGAAAACACTATCCTCATCTTCATGTCCGACAATGGCGGTTTGGCGGCCCATACCCGCGCCGGACAACTGCATGTCCAGAACTATCCGCTCAACAGTGGTAAAGGTTCCGCCTACGAAGGAGGCATACGTGAACCGATGATTGTCCGCTGGCCGGGCATCGTAGCGCCCCAAACCCAATGCGACCATTACCTGATGATAGAGGACTTCTTCCCCACCATCCTTGAGATGGCAGGCGTAGACAACTATACAACCGTACAGCAACGCGACGGCATCAGTTTCATGCCATTGCTCACCGGAAAAGGTAAAATGAAAGACCGTGATATCTACTGGCATTATCCCAATAGCTGGGGTCCTTCCGGCCCGGGCATCGGAGCCACTTGCTCCATCCGTTCGGGCGAGTGGAAGCTGGTGTATTATTTCGGTGACGGTAGACGGGAACTTTTCAACATCCCCGCCGACATCAGTGAAAAACATGATATGGCCCGAGAGAAGCCTGAAGTTGTCAAAGAGTTGTCACGGAAATTAAGTAATTACCTCCGGTCTGTGGATGCGCAGCGCCCTCTGTTGCGTGCCACCCGCCAACCAGCTCCCTGGCCGGACGAAATATAGAAAAAAGTATGAAACGAAACCTTTCCCTCCTCCTTGTGTCCCTGCTTTTTGCAGGGACAGCTCTTGCCCAAGAACATAATCCGGGCAGCGTACAGCCGGATACGATTCAGAAATCCTCCGAGAAATCTTTCCGGAAACAACGCTCTCCACGAACAGACCATGGCCCGGTAGGTATCAATATCTCCTTATGGAAAAACATCTCCACACAGCGGACTGATACCATAGGAAGCACCTGCTTCAATCTGGGTGTGTTCTCCTCCATGAACCGTCTGAATGGCCTCGGCATGAATATTCTTGGCAGTGTAACCGGCAGGGATGTGAACGGTGTACAGATGGCAGGTCTGTCAAATATGGTGGGGGGAAGCATGCGAGGCATGCAGATAGCAGGAATTACCAACATCAATGGCAACAACCTTATCGGAGTATCCGTTTCGGGACTGGTAGGTATCACCGGAAACCATGCGCAAGGCGTCATCATTTCCGGTCTGGCAAACATCAGTGGGGACTATAATCGTGGCGCCTCCATAGGCGGCCTGTTGAATATCAGCGGAGAAGGTGCTTCCGGCATACACTTTGCCGGACTCGCCAATATTTCCGGTGGAAATTTCAAAGGATTTTCAGGGGCCGGCCTGCTAAGTGTAATCGGTGAAGACTTGAATGGCATGCAGATGTCCGCCCTTACCAACATCACCGCCGGAGATATGACCGGTGTTCAGGTTTCCGGCCTGGGCAATGTGGTGGGTGGTACAGCCCGAGGATTACAAATAGGCGCTGCCAATATGGCCATACGTGCCAAAGGGCTTCAAATAGGTCTATTCAACTACTACAAAGAAAAATTAGATGGTTTCCAATTGGGATTAGTCAATGCCAATCCCCAAACAAAAGTTCAACTGATGTTTTTCGGTGGTAATGCCACCAAGCTGAATGTAGGTGCCCGTTTCAAGAACCGGCTCTTCTATACCATCCTCGGTGGCGGTACCCATTATCTGGATTTTGGCGATAAGTTTTCCGCTGCCCTCTTCTACCGTGCCGGTCTTGAATTACCGCTCTACAAACAGCTGTTCATCAGCGGAGATCTGGGATACCAACATATAGAAACCTTCAAGAACAAGGACTACGGCATTCCGGCACGTCTCTATGCCCTCCAGGCACGTGTCAATCTGGAATACCACCTGACCGACCGCTTTGGCATATTCCTCACCGGCGGTTATGGCGGCAGCCGCTACTACACCCAAGGGAAAACCTATGACAAAGGCATCATTGTAGAGGGCGGGGTGACGATACTGAAATTATAAATTATTGTTTCTCCTTAATCAGCCCCGTCCTATACGCCACCAGCAGTTTCATCAAATCCTGAATCTGCGTAACGAGTTCACTTCCTTTATCCGTATCCTTCACCATCATACGCTGCGAATTGAATTCGACAACCAGGGTTGTAGACTTGATGTCTTGTCCTTCTTCAATGGCTTTCTGACGGCTCTGGAACGGCTCATGCTGCACCAACTGCAAGCCGTGGGAATGATATACCAGCGTATATCCCGCAATTCCCGTTTCCGGCTGATAGGCTTTTGAAAAACCACCGTCAATCACCAGCAGCTTACCATCCGCTTTGATGGGTTTCTCACCTTTAATGGTCTTTACCGGTACATGTCCGTTGATGATATGCGAATGTGGCCCCGGCTTCACGCCGAACTCTTCAAGAATGCGGTCACACACCTCAGCCTCGTTGCGCAAAGCATAGTAATGCCCTTTCGTCTCCTTATGCAATGTTTTGTCGGCCACAAAATAGCGTTCAAAGGTAGCCATCTTGTCTTTATCGAAGGAAGGGGCATCCGGTCCGCACCACATGTACCAGACATAATCCAGTGCAAACTGTTTCTCGTCCGAACCGTCCTCGTCAAAGTAAGCGGTACGTATCAGCTGGTCGGTCTTTTTCAGCAACTTACGTCCCCAGTATTCCTTTTGGCCGATGCGGACATGTTTAAAACTGCCGTCCGCATTCAGAGGCACGGAAGCATGATAAAGCAGGTTACTGTTGCACACCAGATACATGCCGCCATACGTAAACAAGCAGCGCATGTGCTTCTTCATCTTCTCGCTGTTCATGAAAGAAGAATGAATCCGGTGCATCAGTTCGCGCTCTTCGTCCGACAGACGATACGGGTCCGCCGGGTCTACGGTGGGGAAATTCACATCGCGCAACGGATATTCCTTGCCTTCGTATACAAACACACCACGCTCGAAATCCACCAGATGCAGCAGTTTCCGGTTCTCCATACCGAACTCAGGACGGCGGCTGATGATTTCCGCTTCCAGTTTCAACTGGATAACCGTAATTGCCTTATGCATCTGTGTAATCAGCCGCAAGGTCTTCTCATTGTATTCCGCATCGGCAAAGTTCATTTTCGGTGCAAAGATGGTGCAAGGGTCATCCGCATAGGTATCCATGGCAAACGTTGCAAGCGGCAACAGATTGATGCCATAACCATCCTCCAGCGTTGCTAAATTGGCATAGCGCATCGACATACGGATTACGTTGGCTATACAAGCATCATTACCCGATGCGGCACCCATCCACAGAATATCGTGGTTACCCCATTGGATGTCGAAATTATGATAATCACAGAGAGTATCCATGATAATATGCGCACCCGGTCCGCGGTCGTATATATCGCCCACGATATGCAGCGAGTCGATGGTCAAGCGCTGGATAAGGTTGCACATCGCCACAATAAAATCATCCGCACGCTTCGTAGAGATAATGGTACTGATTATGACATTGATATAGGCATGCTTGTTAGGTTCGATGCTCGATTCGTGCAACAGCTCTTGAATGATATACGAGAACTCTGCCGGAAGTGCCTTGCGTACTTTCGAACGGGTATATTTGGACGAAACGTTCTGGCATACTTTTACCAACTGGTTCAGTGTTATCAAATACCAGTCATCCAGGTCCGTTTCCTGCTCCTTGATAAGTTGCAGCTTCTCTTCCGGATAATAAATTAACGTACAGATTTCCTTCTTCTCACTTTCGCGCAGTGTATGCCCGAATATTTCGTTCACCTTACGTTTCACTGCCCCCGATGCATTCTTCAGCACATGCTGAAAAGCCTCATACTCGCCATGAATATCCGTCAGAAAATGCTCTGTACCTTTCGGCAGATTCAGAATGGCCTCCAGATTGATGATTTCTGTACTGGCATCAGCAATGGTAGGAAAACTGCGTGATAATAATTGCAAATAACGCAAGTCATTGACAATACTTTCCGGAGTTATATTTCCCATAGTTATTTAATTGATAGTTGATAATTGACAGTTGATAATATCCCTCATTCTTCATTATCCATTAATGAAGAACATGAGCAGCACTTGGGCTATAATTACCCGTAGAAACATGCACAGCGGATAAACCGTAGCATAAGCTACAGACGGATTGTCTCCCGGAATGGTGTCGTTGGCGTAGTTCAGCGCCATGGGGTTTGCCATGCTTCCGCACAGCATACCCGCCATTGTTCCGAAATCTATCTTCAGCCACTTGAAGGTAACGATACCCATAATCAATACCGGAACCACAGTCAACGCAAAACCCGTAGCAATCCATAACAGCCCTTCCGGCCGGAATACCGTATCGAAGAAATGGGCACCTGCATCCAGTCCCAGGCAAGCCAGGTAAAGAGACAATCCCAATGCACGGAGCATCAGGTTCGCACTGCGCGTAGTATAAGTCACCATGTGCATCCTCGGACCGAATGTCCCGATAAGAATACCTACGATGATAGGGCCTCCTGCCAATCCGAGCCGCACGGGAGCGCTGATGCCGGGAATGGAAATAGGAATTGCTCCCAAAGCCAGACCGATGACAATGCCGATAAATACCGCCACCAAGTTCGGTTCCTTCAGGCTTTTCACAGCATTGCCCAGCACCTTCTCCACATTTTGTATAGCAGCGGCTTCGCCCACTACGGTCAGGCGGTCACCCAATTGCAAGGTCAGTTCCGCTGTGGCCAGCAGCTGCACGCCGCTACGATAAACCCGGCTGATATTGATACCGTAATGATTACGCAGATGGAGAGAACCCAGCTTCTTGCCGTTCAACTCCGGGCGCGTCACCACGATACGTTGCGAAATCAACTGGCTGTCTATGGCATTCCAGTCTATATCTTCCTTGTTCCAATCAGTATGCTCCTGCTCGCCGAAAAGCACGGTCAGAGCCGGCGTATTTTTCTCCGAGGTAATCACCAGCAGGCGGTCACCTTCCTTTATAATCTTTTCCGAGGTAGGAATACTCACATTCCCATCCCGCCACAAGCGGGAAATCACGAACTTCGGATAGCTGTTCAGCCCGCCTATTTCCTTGATACTCTTGTTGAAGATGGCAGGATTGTGCACCTGGAACGCAACAATGTAAGGCTTGTTCACGTCATCCTTCTCTTTCAATTCCAGGTCTTCCTTATGCGCCAGCGTCTTACGGATGAACAGTACGGCCAGAATGACCCCTACCACCCCCAGCGGATATGCCACCGCACACCCCAAAGCAGGGGTACTGGACTCCAATCCCATCTGTTTCAATGTCTGCTGTGCCGCACCGAGTGCCGGTGTGTTTGTCGTGGCACCGCAAAGTATGCCCACCATATCCGGCAGGGATACTCCCAACCCATAGCTGCCCAGTACAGTCAGCAGGGTGCCGATAAGCACTACACCCGTGGCGAGCATATTCAGTTGTACCCCTCCTTTACGGAAAGAGCTGAAAAAGCCCGGTCCCACCTGCAAACCCAAAGCATACACAAATATCACCAGCCCGAAGCTTTCCGCATAATTCAGCATCTGCGGGTCTATGGACAACCCGAAATGCCCGGCAATGATGCCGGCAAAGAATACAAACGTCACTCCCAATGAAATGCCGCAAACATGTATCTTCCCCAATCCCAATCCGATAGCGGAAATCAGTGAGAGTACCACAACCGCCTGCAAGGCGGAGTGCTCGACGAATAAACTATATAGCCAGTCCAATGTGCATTCTATTTTACAGTTTCAGGCTGCAAAGATAGTGCAAACCTCATGCAAAATAAAACGAACCCGTCTATTTTTTATGCGGCAGCACTTCTAAAAAAGGGATACGATACAATAAATCCCTGCTGCCAGCAAAGCACTGACGGGGATAGTCAGCACCCAAGCGGTCATCAGACTCTTCGTAACTCCCCAACGCACAGCCGAAAGCCGCTTCGTGGCCCCTACTCCGATAATAGCTCCCGTAATGGTGTGTGTCGTACTTACCGGAATCTTCAGATACTCCGTCAGATAAAGCGTAAACGCACCGGCAGTTTCCGCAATCACCCCTTCCAGTGGCGTCACCTTCGTAATCTTAGTCCCCATGGTCTTCACAATCTTCCACCCGCCGGACATGGTACCGAGTGAAATGGCCGTAAAACAAGAGAATGCCACCCAGTCCGGCAGGTCATCAATACTGTTTATCCCCATTCCCAGTCCTTCCGAATGTCCGGCTATCATAGCCGCAGCAATGATACCCATTACCTTCTGTGAATCATTCAGACCGTGCCCGATGCTGAACAAAGCCGAAGACACCAGCTGCAGTTTCTTGAACCACACCTCGGCCGTATGGGGATGCGCCCTGCGGCAAATGTACAAGACCAACAACGTAAAACCGAATGCCACCACCATACCAATCAAGGGAGCCAGAAAAATGAATGCCGCAATCTTCAGAATGATACTCAACTGGATGGCCTCAAAACCGTGTGCCATGATGGCAGCTCCGGCAAAACCTCCGATAAGCGTGTGCGAAGAAGAGGAAGGGATTCCCTTCCACCAAGTGAACAGATTCCAGGCAATGGCCGCAATCACGCCGGCCAGAATGATAGGCAAAGTAATGTAAGGCTCCATCACCGTTTTCGATACGGTGTTGGCAATGCCGAAACCGCCGATGACACACTTGGCGATGAAAAAGGCCACAAAATTGAAGAAAGCCGCCCATATCACCGCCTGAAACGGTGTAAGCACTTTGGTAGACACAATGGTGGCAATAGAATTGGCCGCATCATGAAAACCGTTGATATAATCGAATATCAGAGCCAGTACAATGATAATCACTAATAGTTCCATGCGTCCGTTCGTTTATGCGTATTTCACAATCAGGCTCCTCAAAATCTTGCCCACGTGTTCGGCTGCGTCCGTCGTTTTTTCCAACTCATACATAATCTCCTTGATTTTGATGAGTTCAATGCAGTCCTTCTCTTCTTCAAAAAGCCTGGTGATGAAAAATTCATAAATATCATCTGCCCGGTTTTCTATGTCATGCATCTGGTTGCAATATGCGCGCAGCTTATCCGGACTCTTGCGGAATGCCTCCAGTTCATCCATGGCCTGGCCGATGAGGGCCGCTTCTTGTTGAACCATATGTCCCAGCTCTTTCCCCTTGTCCGAAATAGGATGCGGATTATAGATAGTGATACGCTTGGCACAGCTGTTTATTCCATCAATCACATCATCCATGCCCGAAGCCAGGTCGTGGATATCCTCCCGGTCAAAAGGAGTAATGAAAGTAGTGCCCAGTTCATCCAGAATCAGATTGGTCAGCTTATCGCCCTCGCGCTCCAAATCTTTGATTCGTTTATAATCTTCCGCCCTCTTCTCAGGCAAGTCATGGCCCAATATTTCTATCAACAGAGCCGACGAGGACAATAAAATCTCAGACAATTGCTTCAGTAAAGGAAAGAATTTCGGTTCTTTCGGTGTGAACCGGCTAAAAAAAGAATTCTTCATAATGGATAAATGTACTAAGTATATTAATTTATTTTTGTTTTCGTTGTTTCAGTCTTGCACGCAGCACTTCTACCACGGCCGGCAGTATGGAAACCACAATAATGGCCACAATCAGCAGTTTGAGGTTCTCTTGTACAAACGGAAGGTCACCGAAGAAATAACCCGCATAACAGAAGATGGCAATCCAGCAGGCACCCCCAATCAGGTTGTACAGCATGAAGTAATAGTAATGCATCTTACCCATCCCCGCCACGAATGGCGCAAACGTACGGACGATAGGCACAAAACGGGCTATGATAATTGTCTTGCCTCCATACTTCTTATAGAACTCATGGGTCTTGTCGAGATGGCTTTGCTTGAATATTCTGGAATCGGGATTATTGAAGAGCCTTTGCCCGAAGAAATGCCCTATCATGTAGTTGCAAGAGTCGCCCAATACCGCGGCAACAAACAATATCAAAGCCAGCACATTGACCTCGAGAGGCATGTCGGGCAGTGCGGCAATAGCTCCCGCCACAAAAAGCAGGGAATCGCCCGGCAGGAAAGGTGTGACCACCAGCCCCGTTTCGCAGAAAATAATCAGAAACAATATGGCATACGCCCACATATGATATTCCTGCACTATATCAATCATATACTGATCGATATGGAGAATAAAATCCAATAGAAAATCCATTATATATTGATTATCAGTACTTAAAAAATAGAAAAAAACTCGGCATGGGGAGACGGGCAATCTCTCCGGCTCCCGAAAGAGAGGAAGGGAAAGTACTAAATAAGAATACGCCTCAGCGTATATACATAATATCTATATGAAATCTTATGGGGATGGAAAGTAAAGGGGAAAGAAGTTGTCTTTTCTTCCGGGAGCAGAGTTTTCAGGGTTCTCGCAACCTTGGCGGCAATGAAGTCCGGATTAAGCCTCAACAATTTCGAACAAGAGGCATGCCGTAATGAGAAGGTATTTCCTATGCAACCGGCATCTGCCAGGCAATTATAATTCGCGTCCTCCCCTTTTTCCTGGCATTGTCTGCCATCTGCCCCCGACAAGCTGTGCTGGGCTCCGGAGAAATAATGCACATCCGCAGTAGGGAGTGTCTTACATCCCTCCATATCATCAGAAACGGAAGTGAACTTCGATATGAGGAACAACCCTAACAAGATATAGAATATACATTTCGCCATAGCGGGTGCAAATATAGAAACTATTTTCGGATTACAACAGAAAAATGAAAAACAAAAAGCGGTTAACCGTTTCATCAGTCAACCGCTTTCTTGTTTTTGTAGTGGGTACGAGAATCGAACTCGTATACCATGCGTGAGAGGCATGTATCCTAACCGTTAGATGAACCCACCCTCGCATTTGTCTTGTACACCCTCAGGGATTCGAACCCTGGACCCACTGATTAAGAGTCAGTTGCTCTACCAACTGAGCTAAGAGTGCATCTGGCGGAAGCTGGGGGATTCGAACCCCCGGTACGGTTACCCGTACGTCAGTTTAGCAAACTGGTGGTTTCAGCCACTCACCCAAACTTCCTTTTTTATAACCAGCATTCTTTTCAAATGCGGTGCAAATGTAGGGCAAACTTTTGGACTGTGCAAATCTTTCCTACATATTTTTTTCACCGTTTTCATACAATTTGAGATAACACGTTAACACTCAAACCCTAAAACAAGAAAAAAAATTTGATACATATCAAACCGTCCTTTTCAACCTTTCCTTATCTTTGCGCGATTTTTAAAGTATAGTGCACATACACGGACAATGATACAACAAGAAAGCCTAAAAAAGCGGCTTGCCAAGCTGGCCGCCCCCATTTTTATAGAGACACTTCTCATCATGATGCTCGGTGCGGTGGACACCATCATGCTGAGCCGCCACTCGGACAACAGTGTTGCCGCCGTAGGGGTAGTCAACCAAATTATCATGCTCACTTTCCTCGTTTTCGAAGTCATCAACCTCGGAACGTCCGTTCTGTGTTCCCAGTATCTCGGTGCGAAACTACACAAGAAAGTAGTGCAAGTAGTCGGCGTATCCATCCTCGTCAACCTGGCGGTAGGTATCACGGTCAGCCTGGTACTGTTCTCCTGCGCCCATCCCATCCTCCGGCTGATGGGGCTCACCGCTGAACTGATGCAGGACGGCATGGACTATATGCGTATCGTAGGCGCTTTCGCCTTCTTCCAGGCACTATCCCTCACCCTCTCCGCCTCCCTGCGCAGTGCCAACAAGGCCATCTACCCGATGATGGTCACCGTCGTAGTCAATATCCTCAATATCATCGGCAACTACTCCCTCATCTTCGGCCGCTTCGGCTTTCCGGAACTGGGCGTGGAAGGCGCCGCCATCTCCACAGCCTTCAGCCGGGGTGTCTCCATGATTATACTGTTCGTCATACTGTTCCGCAAGCACATCCACCGTTTCCCACCGGCATACTTCCGCCCTTTTCCGTGGATAGAACTAAAGAACCTGATGAAGGTAGGCCTGCCCTCTGCCGGCGAACAATTGTCGTACAGCTCGTCGCAAGTCGTCATCACCTACTTCATCAACATGCTGGGAGTGGAAGCGCTCGCCACCCGTACCTATTGTGTCAACATCATCATGTTCGCTTATCTGTTCAGCATCTCCATGGCACAAGGCGGCGCCATCTGTATCGGGCATCTGATAGGCGAGAAGAAACCTCACGCAGCCTTCCTTATGGGAAAATACGTCATGAAGAAATCCGTCATGATTACCGTCATGCTGTCCTGCATCCTCGCCCTTTCGGGGCATGCCATCTTTGGCTGGCTCACGTCCAACCCCGACATCATACGTATGGGTGCCACCATCCTTATCATAGATGTACTCCTCGAAATAGGCCGCCCCATCAACATCTTCGCCACCAACGCCCTTCGTGCGGCAGGAGATGTCAACTACCCCTTCTACGTAGGGTTGGTGGTGCAGTGGAGTGTAGCTGTAGGTGTGGGATACCTTTTCGGCTTCCCCTTCGGCTGGGGTATCTGCGGCATGTGGGTAGCCTTCCTGTTGGACGAGAATATCCGCGGCTTCATTTTCGTCCGCCGCTGGTATGGCATGAAATGGGTAAACAAAAGTTTCATACGGAGCTGATTTTTTCTCGTAAAAACCTTATCTTTGCCCCTCGAACAAACAAATTATGGCTTTATGGATGCACTATTGAAAGAAACCGTAGATGCCGCTATCAACTCCCGCTATCCAGGCATGGCCCCCGAGGGAAGAAGGTTGATAGAGGAAATCCTCATTCGCAAGGAAGTAGAAAAGGGCGCATTATTACTCAATGAAGGGCAGATAAGCCATAATATCGTATTTGTAGGAAAAGGCATGTTGCGCCAATTCTATTATAAAAACGGTAAAGACGTCACCGAACACTTTTCCTATGAAGGCTGCATCATCATCTGCATAGAAAGTACCTTGAAGCAGGAACCCACCCACCTCATGATTGAGGCACTCGAACCGAGTGTCGTATACCTGCTGCCATACAACAAGCTGCTGACACTTACCGAAATCTCATGGGAAATAAACATGTTCTATCGGAAGATTCTGGAATATTCCCTGATTGTTTCACAGATAAAGGCTGACTCCTGGCGGTTTGAGACTGCACGCGAGCGCTATAACCAGCTCATGGAACATCAGCCCGAAGTCATCAAGCGGGCTCCTTTGTCGCACATTGCGTCCTATCTGCTGATGACCCCCGAAACACTGAGTCGGGTACGTTCGGGCATACTGTAACCCTCCTCCTGTCTGCCCGGAGAATACATATCTGAATTTATATAGAAATTTTACCATTTCTCCCCTAAGCGTGCATTGATTGCCATACAATCATTTCATGCTCAAGGTTGTTTTATATGTATTTAAAATATTAAAATTCAGATTATGAATACTATACATAATTTTTCCGCTTCCCTGATACAGCGGACAAAACAAGCCGGACGATACAGTACATCCGGTATATATACCAGTACAGTGAACAGCTTTTTCCGCTTCATCGGCCACCGTTCCATCACTTTTGCAGATCTCACCCCCAGCCTCATCAAGCAATACGAAGACCGGCTGCTCGGCGAAGGGCGGCGCCATAATACCATATCCACCTATATGCGTATGCTCCGTTCCATCTCTCACCAAGCTGCCGAACAAGGCATTCCATTCACACACAGTATAGACGATTTGTTCGCCTATGTATTCACTGGCTATGAGCCTACCGCCAAACGGGCCATCTCTCCTTTACTAATCCGGCGCTTGGTAAATCTTGATTTGGAGAAGAAACCCGCCTTGCGTTTCAGCCGCGACATGTTTCTGTTAAGTTTTTACTTACGAGGCATTCCGTTCGTAGACCTTGTACATCTCCGCAAAACGGATGTCAAGCACAATACCATTTATTATTACCGCCATAAGACCCGTCAGCAATTGTCCGTACATATAGAGTCGTATGTCGCACAGATTATAAATAGGTATAAAAACGAAGCCGCCTCTTCCCCCTATTTGCTACTGATATTATCACTGACCGGGGAAGATGGTTACAGACAATACAAAAGTGCTTTACGGCTCTACAACCAACATTTACACACACTTTCGAAGATGTTACGGTTAAGCATTCCATTAACATCTTATGTAGCCCGCCATAGCTGGGCCACCACTGCCAAAGACGAAGGAGTGGCCATTTCTGTGATTAGTGAAAGCTTAGGACATACTTCTGAAAAGGTAACTCATGTTTACCTCGCTTCTTTTGACAACAATGCGATGAGTAAAGCAAATAAAAAAGTGATTGCGACAATTCATCCAAACAAAAAGAAAAAGCCCTAAAAGCAAGAATTTGTAAAAGTATTCCTATTTGTATAGGAGTACTTTTATTCGTCAATTTTATTCTCTTACTTACAAGGTAAGAGAATATATTTTGTGGCTGCAAAGATATGAAAAAGATTACTACAATCGTAAAAAATAGATTTATTTTTTAATTCATATTTATCTCATATATAGATATAAGACACATTGCAGCCACTTGTATTTCAGTCTTATATATTTACATAAACACATCTATTTTTAATTCAAAAATTAAATTTAATTATGAGATAAAATATCGTTTTACATTTTAATTACATATATAGTCTTTTAATGTAAAACACCTTTTAATGGCTGATTTATAAGATTATCTTCTAAATAAAACACGACCTCTTACCTTGTAAGTAAGAGAGTATTGGTATCCATTACCTTGTAAGTAAGAGAATTATTAAACAAACAGAAATGAACAGGTTTTTCTCTTTCCATACCATTGAGAGAGCAAAAAGCTATTGAATTAGTGTGAATTATGAAACAAGTTCTCCATTTCAATAAAGTGATTAAGTTCGTCATTATCTTTGGCGACTTATGCTTACTGAACATCATTTTCATCTCGCTATATCACATTTTTGACTACCAAACACTGGGCAATGAATTTACACATTCATTGCCACAGTTATTGGTATTATTAAATCTCGTCTATCTACTTTGCAATTATTCTAACGGAGTCATACTGCATGAACGCATTGTACGACCAGAACGAATTGTACGTCGAGCTTTCCGCAACACGATTTTCCACGCAGCCTTATTTATAAGTCTGGCTACTCTAGCGGAAATCGGCACCAGTTCACTCCGCTTTTTCGCTTGTTTTTATGGTATATTTTTTATCTGTCTTGCTGTTTATAGACTTATGTTTCGGTATCTTCTCAAAAGATATAGGGAATATGGAGGTAATTCACGTACTGTCGTTCTGGTTGGTAGCAACAAGAATATGGCCGAACTTTATCAAGAAATGGCAGGAGATCCTACTACCGGTTTCCGCATTAGCGGCTATTTCTGCGATTTACCCTCCAATGATTTTCCTGAAAGTATCCCCTATTTAGGTCAACCTAAAGAAGTCGTCACTTATTTACAGCAACATCATATAGAGCAAGTCTATTGCTGTCTACCCTCTGCACGCAGTCATGAGATAGTTCCTATCATCAACTATTGCGAGAATCACTTGATTCGCTTCTACAGTGTGCCTAATATCCGCAATTACCTGCATCGCCGCATGCACTTCGAGCTGTTCGGCAATATTCCCGTACTAACTATCCGTGAGGAACCTTTGACACAAATGGAAAATCGTCTGCTGAAAAGAGCCTTCGACCTCTTTTTCTCCCTCTCTTTCCTTTGTACCGTATTTCCCTTTGTCTATATCATCATAGGTACAACCATCAAGCTATCTTCTTCCGGCCCCATCTTCTTCAAACAAAAACGAAGCGGAGAAAACGGAAAAGAATTCTGGTGTTACAAATTTCGCTCAATGCGTGTCAACATAGATAGTGACAAACTACAAGCCACAGCCAATGACCCGCGCAAAACAAAAATCGGAGATTTCATCCGTAAAACCAGTATTGACGAACTTCCCCAATTCATCAATGTATTATTGGGACAAATGTCCGTTGTAGGGCCACGCCCCCATATGCTGAAACACACTGAAGAATATTCACACCTTATCGACAAATATATGGTCAGACATCTGGTAAAGCCCGGCATCACCGGTTGGGCCCAAGTCACCGGCTACCGTGGTGAAACCAAAGAACTCTGGCAGATGGAGGGACGTGTACAGCGTGATGTCTGGTACCTGGAACACTGGACTTTCCTATTGGATTTGTACATCATATACAAGACAGTCAGAAATGCCGTCCGGGGCGAGAAGGAAGCCTATTAAAATAAAAAAATGAGAATTAAAATAAAAAAGACATAGTGATGAAAAACAAGAAAAGCATAACTATCCTAATGGTGGCATTTACATTGGCAAGTTGCCAATCCTATAAAAGAGTACCTTATTTGCAAAGCTACGAATCACTTACAGATAAGGGTTATAAGGAAATTGTCATTAATGAAGTAAACCAGCAGGATACCCTCTATGATGCACGCATTCAGCCGAAAGACCTGTTGAGCATCACGGTCAACACTAGCGACCCGCAAGCAGCGGCACCGTTCAACCTAACCATGCAGACCTCTATCAATGTGGCTCAAGCCAATAGTACCTATGTCACATCACAGCCCACCCTACAGCAATACCTGGTCAATAATGAAGGTGAGATAGACTTTCCCGTCATAGGTAAATTAAAGATAGGCGGATTGACTAAAACCGCAGCGGAAAAACTGGTTCGTGAGCAACTTCGCCCTTACCTCAAAGAGACTCCCATCGTCACCGTACGCATGTCCAACTACAAAATATCAGTTATCGGAGAAGTGAACCATCCCGGTACATTTACCATCAACAACGAGAAAGTAAATCTCTTTGAGGCACTCGCCATGGCAGGAGACATGACGGTCTACGGTATACGCAGTAACGTCAAGCTTATCCGCGAAGACAATAACGGACAGCGGAATATCATAAGCTTGAATCTAAATGAGCAAAATATCCTTCATTCTCCTTATTATTATCTGCAACAAAATGACATTCTTTATGTCACTCCAAACAAGACCAAAGCTAAAAATGCCAGTATCAGCAACAGCACCACCATCTGGTTCTCCGTAGTAGGTACACTCGTTTCGCTGGCAAGCTTGATTGTGACGATAGCAAGATAATTAAAAGTTAAAAGTTAAACGCTAATCATTAATCCCTACATATCGATGAAAGAAGATTTATACGATGACCTTTTTGATGAGAAAGAGGAAAAGACAGATTTTCAAGCCCTCTTTTTTAAATATGTCATCCACTGGCCCTGGTTTATTGCAAGTATACTGATATGCATGGCTCTCGCCTTCATTTATCTACGCTATCAGGCTCCTGTATACGAAGTAGCCTCTTCTGTACTTATTAAAGAAGATGACAATAAGAAGAGCGCTAACAATGCTTTAGCCGCTATGCAGGATTTCGGTATGTTTTCCATGACCAGCAATTTTGACAATGAAGTGGAAATCCTAAAATCACGCACGCTCATCAAGAAAGTCGTATCACACCTGAATCTTTATATAAACATAGCACAAAAACAGCCATTCGGTTACGATATTCCACTTTATAAAGATACTCCCTTTGACGTCTTCATGACTGCCGAGGAGGCAGATAAACTGGATGAAAACATTCTATTGGACCTGACTTACGATACACTCGGCAAACTGTCTGCCGAAGTCAGTTACACACAAGACAACGAGAAGCAGAAAGCACAAAAGTCTTTTGACAAACTCCCCGCTATTCTGCCGCTTCCCATCGGTGTAATCACCATCTCGGGCAGAGACTCTTTGTCAATCCCGACCTAACCCATCAAGTTAAAAGTCACCATCAGCAAACCTACTGCCGTAGCCATTGGCTACAGTTCTGCCCTCACCATAGAGCCTACTTCTAAAACTAGTACTATTGCAGCTGTCAGCCTAAAGAATACGAATGTACAGCGGGCCATTGACTTCATCAATGATTTGATAGCAGTCTATAATATAGACACCAACACCGAAAAGAATGAAGTAGCACAGAAAAGCGCTGACTTCATTGAAGAGCGTATAGGCATTATCAACAACGAGCTGGGTACGACTGAAAATGAGTTGGCGGCATTCAAACAACGTGCCGGTCTGACCGACCTCAGCAGCGATGCACAGCTTGCCCTGCAGGAAAGCTCCAAATACGAACAGCAATATGCCGAAAACGCCACTCAAATCAATTTAGTGACTTATCTACGCGACTATATCAATAACCCCGACAATAATGACGAAGTCATCCCTGCCAATGTAGGCTTGAGCGATGTCAACCTGGCATCTGCCATTGAGAAATACAATAATCTCGTCGTAGAGCGTAAGCGTCTGCTCCGCACTTCATCAGAAAGTAACCCCGCCATTATCAATCTAAATACGGGTATCGAAGCCATGCGCCACAATGTGAAAACTACGGTGAACAGTGTACTGAAAGGACTGCAAATCACACGGAACAATATCGACCGGCAATCGCGCAAATACGAAAGCCGCATCAGCAATGCCCCCAAGCAAGAGCAAGAATTTATGACCATTTCCCGCCAGCAGGAAATCAAAGCCACCCTTTACATCATGTTGTTGCAGAAACGTGAGGAAAATGCCATTACACTGGCCGCCACCGCCAATAATGGACGGATTATCGAAGAGCCCATCCCTGGCGGTATCGTCTCTCCTAAAGGCAAACTAATTTACATAATTGCTCTTGTCATCGGTATAGGCATCCCCATAAGCATCATCTACCTCCTCAACCTACTCCGTTTTCGTATCGAAGGGCACACCGACGTGGAAAAGCTTACAACCGTCCCCATTATTGGTGACATACCTCTTACCGATGCTGGTAAAAATGGAACACCGACTATCGCCGTCCGCGAAAACGACAATAATATCATGGCAGAAACTTTCCGTAGCCTGCGCACCAACCTGCTCTTCATCATGGGTGACCCGGACAAGAAAGTAATCCTCGTCACCTCCACCATAAGCGGTGAAGGTAAGACATTCATGGCTTCCAATCTTGCCGTCAGCTTGGCACTGCTCGGCAAAAAGGTCATTCTGGTAGGATTGGATATACGCAAACCGGGATTGAACAAGATATTCCATCTTTCACACAAAGAAAAGGGAATCACGCAATATCTTGCTGCTCCTCAATCTACGGACTTGCATGCGCTGATACAGCCTTCCGGCATAACTTCCAACCTTGACTTGCTATTGGGCGGTCCCATCCCACCCAATCCTACGGAACTACTGGCACGCCAGTCACTGGAAGACACCATCAGTACATTACGCAAAGAATATGACTATATCGTACTGGATACAGCCCCTATCGGCATGGTGACCGACACGCTCATCCTTTCGCGCGTAGCGGACGCCAGCATCTACGTCTGTCGTGCAGATTATACGCATAAGACTGATTACCAGCTCATCAACGAGCTTCAGGAGCATCATCGCCTCCCCAACTTATGCACAGTAGTCAACGGAATCGATATGAAGAAGAAAAAATACGGTTATTACTACGGCTATGGTAAATACGGAAAGTATTACGGCTACGGTAAGAAATACGGATACAGTTGAGTTAGCGACTAGCTATTAAGAGTTGAGAGTAAATAATCGAGTGTCTAATTTTTAATTTCTAATTTTTAATTAACCCCGCCCCTCCAATGTGACAGGCGACCGCGTAGCGCGCCCGAACCTCAACTATTTATGAACCATAGAAATACACCTTTAAAGGATTTTACATGAACCATACTGATATCACCCCTCATATTATTCCTCGTCGCCAATGGCTGGTGGCATACGTGCAGTCTTGTCTGGAAAAGAAGACTGCCGAACGGCTGAAAGCTATGGGAGTGGAATGCTACCTACCCATACAAAGCGAAATACGCCAATGGAGCGACCGGCGCAAGAAAGTGGACCGCCTGGTCATCCCGATGATGATTTTCGTGCATGTCACTCCGCAGGAACGCCCCCTGCCGCTTACCTTACAAGCTATCAGTCGATACATGGTATTGCGCGGTGAAAGCCGTCCCGCCGTCATTCCCGAGGAACAGATGGAACGTTTCCGCTTTATGCTGGATTATAGCCCGGAGGCTGTAGAGATTTGCAGTACACCTCTGGCAGCAGGTGATGCCGTGAAAGTAATAAAAGGCCCCCTTGCCGGATTGGAGGGAGAACTGGTCATGATAGGGGGAAAAAGCAAAGTGGCAGTCCGGCTGGATATGCTGGGCTGCGCACATGTGGACATGCCGATAGGATACGTGGAGAAAATTAATTTTTAATTGTCTCGTATTCGCTTTTGGCGTCAAAACAAGGACAAGCCTTATGGATAGAGGAACTGAGTTGCCGATGCCCTGAAATACGGGCATTGGGATAGTCGGTCTTCAGCTGCCGGAGCAAGTCGAGCAAAGAGCATTTCTGCGCATAGGTACGTGTATCGGCAGGGACACCATTCTCGTCGAGCCCACCCTCATAGCAGATGCCGATACTCTTGTCGTTCTATTCTTAGTATTTATTTAACCATCTTGTTACTTAGTGTACAAAAGTACTATCTATTATACATTACATAATACGTGGGAAAATGTGGCAGGATAAACTGGTTATTCTTTCAATAAGTTATGTTCTAGCAACTTGGAGTGAACACTATCCCATAACTCCTTTTGCTTCTCATTCAACATATCTACAGATATGAACGTAGTACCACAAAACACAATATCGCTATATCTTATTACTGGTATTAGTCCGAATTTAGTCCAAGCAAAATAATTATCGTTATATTTATCTGATATGCCAGTGTTACATAGATACATTTCTTCATTGATATTAATAAGCGTCTGTATGGAGTGTTCCAGTATATCGAACATCCGACCTCTTAAATCATACTTTATGCCATTTGCCACTACTCTTTTACGGAATCTGGATAACAAATGCTGCGATAGAATAAAGGTATTATTCAAATTGATATAAACAAAGTCGGTAGTATTATTACCTCTTCTCATATATCCTACTATAAAGAACTGGTTAGTATTCTTATAGAATACAAAGAAGTAATATCCTCGTATGGCAGTAACTTTCATACGCCATTCATCACTACTAGTATCGCCTAGATTAGTAATGAAATCTATCATTTCTTGGCTATATGCCAGATTAAATAAATTCTCTGCGTATTCTGTTATATTCATGCCTTATAAATTAAAAAGGCTACCACCGAAGTAGTAGCCTAAAACATTAGTTGCGGTATTTGGAAAGAAAGGCTTCTCTAACTTCTGGTGAAGCATCCTGCAATATGCTATCAAATTTGGAAAGATTCAGTTCCATATCCAAATCGTTAGGATTCAGTTTTACAACTTTCTCCAAAAATTCAACATACTTTCTATAGGCTTCCAGATACTGTTCCGCTTTTCGGATTAGCTGTTCACCAGTTTCTTTAGCAGAAAACCACCTTCCACACAAATCGGCTTGCTTTTGGCGACCTTCATTGATAACCTGTACAAATGTTTTAGCTGACACGTTTAAATTCTGATTCATAATAAATATGTATTAAAATGTTATACGGCAAAATTACCGCTAAAGCAAATGCCGCCGTATCAGCATTACAAAGGTATGTAATATATCTATATGTGTGGTAATTTTGCACCATTAGATTATCATATATTAACAAAAACGTCTTGTTAGGCATAATATGAACCACATACTAAAAAGTACTATAAGACATTTTTATCAACTAGTAGTAGTAATCTATTCCAATCCAGTACTAAAATCAATGTACTATTAAAACACTAGTAGTACTACTGTAACCACTTATCTAGCTAATGAATCTGATACTCTAGAGGACACAAAGACAACCGGGTAACTGACTGCCTTTTTTTATTGCCGTTTTTTACCTACTAATCAAGTTATATAGCACCTACTTCAATATATCCGCTAGTCGCTAATATACAACCATTTAACTATCTATTCCGAATATCGCCTATCCGTCAATAGCCATAAATATAAACTATTGACAAAAGAAGTGCATAAAGTCACTATTCTTGTCTGTTAGCTTGCTTACAGAAGAAAATAACGGCAATATGGAGATATAGGTAAGCTGGCTATAGAAAGTGTTCCTTTGATTAGGTACACCGCCCAGAGGTGAGTATAATCGTACAGAGATAAAAAGATTGGAATTACCACGAGCAGAGGTATAACCAGAACCGCCTAGAGTAATTCAAGCACTATAGATTTTACAGTATATAATGAAACTAACCTAAAACAATTCAATTATGGAGTATTACACGTTTGAACAATTAAAGGAAATGGCTTTCAAGGATGGCATTACCGGCAATAAGGTAGCTGTTGGTATATGGGCTAAAATGAACGGCTTTCTAAAGAAAAAGAAGCAGATAAACAAGCGTAGAATTACATTCTACTTTAAACTGGATGATTGGCAACCTCATAATGTATGACTGTCAAAGCCTTTCTATAAGGCAGCATCAAGAACTGCATATAATACTTGTTCCGGCATACATAGCCAGCCAGATAACACAAGGAAGTAAATTACAGATGTTTTTTAAAGATAGTCTTAGTAAAGTGGTACTAAGGAAAAATGAACCGTAGTCTATGGGAAATTTGACACCAAGTATAGGGGAAAAATGATACTCTATACATTACTACAATACTAACATTACAACTTAGATAATTCAGTGCTTCGCACTTCATTATCAAATTTCTAGCTTTCGTAGATAAGTAACTAATGATAAAAACGTAACATTATGATGATATACAACAACAGACTGTTCAATACCAGAAAGGAATTGAAGCGGTATCTAGGTGGAACACGTAAATACAACAAGGCTCTGAAAAACGGAGAGATTTATAACATATACCAAGAAGAATCAAATAACCAACCGTTTGCGCACAATGGAACAACAATATACGACACTGACAAAAGACATTAATAATATAGATAATATGGATGCCATAGTATATGCCTATATAAAATCAAGGATGAATTATAAAACTTCCATTGCGGATAATGTTACAGAAAAGGAGATTTCCGAAAAACTAGGCATATCATTAAGCACTGTAAAAAGAAGCGTTGAAAGGCTAAAGAAGAATAAGAATCTTATTGATAAAGTAATAAGTAACAATGTGATAGCAGAGGGAAGCTACAAGACGTACAATAAATATCATGTGGCAAAATGTAATGAAGACTTCTTCTATATCTATAACAGTTTCTTTAATGATGATATGAACATAGCAAAAGCCAGTGAACGAACTAAATTAAAGAACTTCTTGCTTAAATTAAAGACAATATGTAAAAAGGAAACGAACAAGTATATAAGTGAAAGTCCGTATCTGGATGGGCTTAACAAAACGGAACTTTCTAAAAAACTGGGCATTGATACAAAGACATTAAATAAATATCTGGAAATGGCAGTCAATGCAGGACAGATAAAATATATAACTAATGGTTTGCTGATACTGAACAAGTCCATTATTCCAGATTTTAAGAAAGATGATACAGATACAAGAATCTATCATATTATTTATGACTGGTGCATTGATAACGGTGTTGTTCCACCAGACAGAAACGATGAAATAACAGTAATGGAAGATGGCAGTGTCAGAAGAAGAAACAGATTGCTTGCTGAACTAGCTTGTAAACTGGTTTATATGAAAGATGAAGAAATTAGGAGTTTGCTAACTAATAGAATAACTTCCGAAGAAATAACTTTGGAGTATATAGCTAAAGTGCTGAATATAAATAACAAGAAGAAAGAAGATATACAGTATTCCGTCATGCTTGACTAAACTAGCTAATCACCTATATGCAGTTTTGCTGAAAGTCAAGAGAACAAATATATAAGGTACTTAGTACAGAAAGCCCCCTCTCCATTCAGCCAGTAACCTTAAATATATAAGAGTGCCTGCCTTTACTGTGTACTACCCCTTTAGTCCCCCTCTGTATATTGATATAAAAAAGAATTATTAATCATTTAAACTTTTATCAATATGAATAATTTAGTTATCATGCCAACGGAGAAAAGAACTTTGAATTTAGGTGAGTATGCAGAAGAAGCTACTATAATTGTGGAAGAAACTGCAAAGCCAAGTATTACTTTCTTGGAAGCTAATACGGATTCTATCACACTGGAAGAACTTGCAAACAAATGTGTTGTGCCTACTTGGGCTAACTTGGAATCAACCATTTCACACCAAGACTTTATTTCTTGTGTGCATGAGGCTGCAAGTTCATTCTATGCAGGTGAAAAGGTGAGCTTTCCCGAAATACGAGTTTCACACATAGTACGTGGCAGAATACCGTCCGCGCTTGGTAAGAAAGCAAGTGAACTGTTAGAATGTGAAAAGACACAATTCTATCAAAGACTTGCTTTTGCTTTTACTGTTCCAACCATTTTTGAAACGATAAGAGGACAAAAACTTGAACTGTGCATAGGTGGGGTAAGAAATTACAGTGACTTGAATCTGTACCGTTCTTCCAAAGGCTTAGAAAAGTTTTCCGTCTTTATTGGCTGGAGAATGAGAATTTGCTCTAATCAGATTCTTACTGGTGAGGGTGTGAGGTTCAACATGGAAGTAACCAATATCAATGAACTTTACAGAAATGTACTGGAATTGCTTAACGGCTTCAATGCTGCCAAAGAAATACATTTGATGCAGACATTATCAGATACTTATCTATCTGAAACACAGTTTGCACAAGTGGTAGGCAGAATGAGAATGTACCAGGCACTTTCACCAGCAAGACAGAAAGCAATACCAAGACTTCTAATCACTGACAGCCAAATAAATAGTGTGTGTCGTGATTATTACACAAATGAAGTATTTGGAGTGAAAGATAATGCTATATCCCTTTTTGATTTTCATAATTTACTCACACAGTCAAACAAAAACAGCTACATAGACAGCTATTTACAACGTGGGGTAAATGCTACAGAGGTAAGTGTTGGACTGAACAATGTATTGCAAGGACTGGATAATAAATATTCTTGGTTCTTGGGCTAAGCTAATCAATGAGAGGACATCTACTTATTAGGTGTCCTTTCTTTTTTAATAACTTAAAAATACTACAGAATGAATGATAATGGAAAACTAGTACTATGGAGCATACTAGTAGTATTGCTACTAATAATAATTGGTGTTATCAATCCTTTTTTATTGATACTGATTATATCTATCTTTATTTATGTGCAATCTTAGTTACACTTTCTAATAGAAGTGAAAGTAATTTGATAATCAGACTATTACAGAATGATTTCCGAATTTACTTTCACTTTTATAGTTAAACCTACAAAATTGAAACAATATGAGTTTGAAGAACAGTTATACAACAAGTGACCGCCTACAGTGGGACAGTGCTACAAACTTGGTGAGAAAATTATATCGAGATAAGAACTATAGGATAAGCCTGCTTGTTGGGTGTGGCATATTTTTTGGTTTACGCATCTCTGACCTATTGCAACTTACTTGGGAAATGCTTTTGAGTAATGATGCAAAGTTTACCATTACTGAAAAGAAAACAAACAAACGTAGGGAAGTGAGAATTAATAAGGAGTTTCAGAAACATATCAAAGATTGTTATACTGCTTTGGATATTCAGAACTTGAATGAGTTCTGTTTTTTATCGGGAAAAGGTAAGAACAAGGTCTATTCTATCCAATGGATAAATATTGTACTTAAAGAACTGAAAGTCAAGTATAATTTAAAGATAGACCATTTTTCTACCCATTCACTTAGAAAGACTTTTGGCAGGAAAGTATTTGAATCCTCTGAAAATGCTGAATTGGCTTTAGTTAAACTTATGGAACTGTTTAATCATTCCAGTGTAACCATAACTAAAAGATACTTGGGACTTAGACAAGAAGAACTGTTAAATACTTATGATTGTTTGAGTTTCTAATCTGTTAGAAAGGGACAAAGTTTGAAATTTCTGTTGTTATCATACCATTTTCAAAAATAGATAACTTTGTCCCGTTCTCTAATATACAGTAACTTTCAAAAACTGCAATGTAAGAGAAACTGTAAATAATGGTTATATATAAATCTGATGGGACATGATTCCAAGCAAAACAGATTGCGATAATGTAGCTAATTCCGCACTGGTGCAAGCGTAAGAAAATTATCTTTTAAAAAAGGCATGATACGGCTTGTAGCTTATAGTATGTTGATTTCTCGGAATTATTTATAAGCATCGAACAGCCATACTAATCTGCAATATCAGAAAAACAGCTATAATGTTTATAACTGATAGTAGGTATGAGTTTTAAAAATTATCGTCTTATATGCCCACTTCTAATTTTTATACCGCTATCAAGTTATATAGATTAGATACTGATTTTATTGATTATTTAGTTAGACTGTAAACCTATATACCTTGTATATAATAGAAGATATTCATTTTTCAATCTGTAGAAACTACGGGTACTTTTTTGGGGAAGAAATCTTCTTATAGTTCCCGTTCAAAAAAAGTACCTGCTTATGCAATTACAAAGAAAAGAAGCTGATACTACCTAATTACTTACTACAGATATGTTTTGGAACACTTGAAACTGCATTTATCAGCGTTTTAGCTTTAGCTATTCAAAACCTTTCGCTAACTTTGCAGCAATTTCAGAGGTCTTAATGCGTTAAGACACTGAAAGGACATATTTAACGAAAGGTGTTATTGAGATTATCTTCTATAATCAAATCTCGCAAATTTGAAAAGGAACGAAGATGATAACAATAGCACCACACTGTAGCTATATCTGCTCTCATATTTTTATGTGGGCTTTTGATATTGTCTATTGGTGTGGGATGCTATTGTTTTATCCGTTCCAAGGGCAATGCGAGAGCCTGATTATAGGATAAGACAAATATAGTTCCCACACCTTATTTTTTATCCGCTTTCTTCGGGGAATTTGGGAAGCATAACAATTTTATAATGAAAAAAGTATTGATTTTGATTTGTGCTTTCTGTATGTCTGTAACAGAACCTACAATCGCCTTAACAAGAGAAATCTTGATTGCTGAAAATATGCAACAAGGAAATTGGGAAGAATTAGGGAAAGTATCTCTCAAATTCCATAAAGAGGGTGGAAACTATATGGGAATGTTTTCAGAAGGTATATTGTATGTTCGAGTTATTGGTGAACGAGCATTCTATAGGGTGAAAATAGAAACCATGTACGAGGTTAAATTCTATTCTGTTGCTGTTGGTGAATATGTTGTTGAGGGAAAGAAATATAATGCAAAAGTAGCCGAGGACTATTATTTTAATATCTAAATTCTTGTCAAAGGCATATCTTACCTATTGGTTATTATTCACGAATTAAAGAAATAAAAAAACAAGTAATACAATTATGAAAAAGTATTTATTAGGATTATTGTTACTTCTCGTTTCATGTGGAATAGGTAAAACCTATCTATATGAATTAGACTTTACGGAAGATAAAGATAGAAAATCGGGAAATATATTCAATGTGTTCGTACATGACAAAAAAGGTAACGCTTTTGATGGAACAGCATGGTCAAGTGATGGAAAAACCCTATCCATAGAAGTAAACAATGGTATTCTTGTTTGCTTAAAAATGTATTATGAAAATGGCCAAATAGCCACATACAGTACATTGCAACAACGTACTTGTTATGATAAGGATGGAAACGAGATAAGCGAAACAGATTTTAGAGCAGGAATAGATTCTGAAACTTTGTCACGTATGAGGATGGCTTCAATGGAGTTAGAAAAAAGATAGCTTAGATAACAACGTAACATGATTCAAGCCAAAGTTATATATAACTAAAATAGTTAAGCATGAACAAGTTAAATACGTGCATATTGTTTTTTACTATGATATTCCTTAATACTACATATATATTTGCAGACATTGGTAATCGTGGTAGATGGGATAACGGTGGAACTTCTAATTTTGGGATGTCCTTATGGGGACTTTTCGGCATTATTGTAGGAGGATTCTTAGCATATTGCTTTATTAGAAATGGTTTAGAGAATGGATTCAAGGATAAGGAACTGAACCAAACTGGGTGTATGTCAATAATTGCTACTATTGTTGGATTATTGGTTTTAGTATCTATGTGTTCACATTAAATAGAAGTATGGTATGAAATTCAAAGTCTTAGCATTCATATTAATCGCATTCAGTATCAATCTATATGCTGATGAATACAAGTTTGATTATGCAGTTATAGACAATGAGAAAGTAACGACTGTAAGTGCTTCAAACATTACAGCTCATCTTATTAGTGAATCTAAAGCCACTGTTACTTATAAAAATGAAACCGTTACTCTAATATCTAAAGATGGTTACGAATACAAAGGCTTTGGTGAAAGTGGAGTGGTAATCGTTTCTAATAGAGTGAATGGTGTATTAAGTAGAATTACCATAGGAGGAACTTTTAGAGGACAAACCGTTATACTTGTTTATAAGCGGATTAATAACAAATAATATCTTGATAATTATGGATATTCTCAAATATATTGTATGTCTGATTATTGCAGCTATCATTTATTTCATAGTCGGGCTTATTGCTTGGAATATTGTATGTTCATGGGTTGATATATCATCTTGTACATTGGTGGAAATTAGTAATTATAGAATATACACATACTCTGGAATAGCCCTTATTTCCGCAATTATAGCTGAAATAAGAGCAGGAATAAAGAATGGACGTGATATGGATGGAGCATGTACGATTCTGTTTATCACTGGATTTCTTGCATTTATGGCTAATCATTGGGAAAGTATGTGGGATAGTGTCGCTGTTATCCTAACTATTTTATACAATATTATAAATATTGCAATAATGGCATATTGCTTTTATAAGAGTAATGAATGATATTTACATAAACTACCATGAAAAATACTGTTATCCTTTTAATTAGCATAGCTACATTCATAGCTTGCACCAAGCAAAATACAAAACAAGTTTCTACCATAGACAGCACTTTACAAGTAAGAGTTGATTCTATCCTGCAAAATAAGCTGTCCGAACTTAATGCTACAATAGGGCAAGCTATTGTAATGGAAGCACAGACGGGAGAAATTAAGGCTTCTGTTGGTTCTGATTCCATTCTTCAAGAATCGGGATTAGTGCGTACCGCTTCACTTTTGGCAGCATTGGAAACAAAGGCAATCAAATTATCCGATACGATAGATGTTGGTAATGGCATTTTAGCCATTGGCAAAGATACATTGTGCGACCATAATTGGCATAGGGGTGGATATGGGAAAATCACAGTGGAACAAGGCTTTGGAGTAGCATCCAATATCACCAACTACAAAATAGTAAAAAAGGCATTTGAGAACGGACAAGTATTTGCAGAAGCACTTGCAAAATACGGTTATCAAGTAAAAGACACAAGTCTTGTTTATAATCCTTTGGGATATGGCATTCCCACCACTCCATTACAGAACTTGACTTTCTTTAATTACATAGCTAAAAGTAAGACTGCCATAAAAGAAGCATTGGAATACTCTGTTTCTGATGGATTAGCCAAGCCTGCCCAATCAGATAAAGTAAAAGTAGCCGGAGCAACGGGAACAATTCAACTTTCAAATGGTGAATATGCCGTAGAATTTTGCGGTTACTTTCCTGCCGATAATCCGAAATACAGTATCATTGTTTCCATTAATAAGAAAGAAATACCTGCAAGTGGTGGACTGATGGCAGGTGATGTTTTTAAACAGATTGTTGATATTATGAATGAAAGATAATGAGAAGATTGCTATTTATCATTATTGGATTGCTTGGTTTAGTGGCTTGCAAAACAGACAAAACACCAGTTCCGCAGGATTTTGAATGTTTCAACCAACCACGAGTTTTTATCAAGTACAAACAGCCGATAAACGGATATACTGTTAAAGTTATGTGTATGCCCTATGAATGTTATGACAAAGAAAGAGAAACTGAAATATGGGGTAGCGCATTGCTATGCTTTGAAAAAGAATATAGTAGGTTCTATGTTTATAATGAAAGTTTCTCCGATAGCATTCTCTACTATGTCAATAAAGAGTCGGTCAAAGATGGGTTGGTTTTGAACATAGATTATTTGCCCAAACAGAAAGATGAATATCTGTCAGAAAACTCCCCTTTCTTCTTTCAAGACTTGGATTTTGACGGCACAGAAGAACTTGTAATCAATAATTGGAGGCAGTCAATAAGATACTGCAATACTTATGACGTTTACCGAATAGATATTGGGGGAGCGGAACTGATAACCACTCCACCATTTTACAAGATTAGCAACTATATGACAGAATTTGATTCAATAAAGAAAACAATAACAACAACAGAAGGGACAGATATAAACGGGAATATTGTCTATAAGACATATAACCTCAATAGATAAAGATGATTATCAAAAGGATAGAAATGAAAAAGACATTGTTTATCGTTATAGGATTATTAAGTTGGACTGTTTGCAAGGGACAGAATCAGACAGACTTAGAAAGAATCTCTGTCCCATTGGGATTTGAGTGCTTTAATCAGCCACATATCTACATAAAGTACAAGCAACCGATAAACGGATATACAGTAAAAGTAATGTGGCTGCAAGATGGCGAGGTAGGTAATGCCCTATTCTGTTTAGAGAAACAAGGAGTACAATATTACTACTTTGCGGAGAAATGGACTGATAAGATTCTATATGATAAGGGTAACACATATCCAAACAACACCGTAATAGAGTTGGATTATACGGCTAAATTAGAGAGTGAAGAATATCTTTCGGATGATTCTCCTTTCTTCTTCTCTGATATTGATTTTGACGGAGAAGATGAGTTTGTTATCAACCGCTATAAAAGTGGTTCAAGAGAATCAAATGCCTATGATGTGTACGATGTTACTTCATACGGTTATTTTATACGGAAAACAGAAGTACCATTTACAGAATTAGAAAATGGGCAGTGCAAGTTTGATTCAAAGAACAAGGCTATTGCTGTTTTCGGTTCTAATGGCTGGAATAATACTATCAATCATACCTACCAACTAAAAGGTGAAAAGTTTGAATTGGTAAAATAGCACCATACACAAAAAGCCAACCTACCCATTATAAACAAATGGATAAGTTGGCTTTTCAGTTCTGAACAATATCTATTAACAATAAAACTATGTGTTATACAACTGTATTCATGATTGCGGAGAATACCAAGTAATAGGAACAGATTTTCAGCAGGTAGATTTTTAAGAAGATATAGCTTTATATACCCACTACTGATTTCTATACCGCTACTATATTAAAATTAAAAAAAATGAAAACATTTAGATTAATTGGAATGGCTTTATTAGCCGTAGTAATGTGCGAGAACTTCACTTCTTGCAGTGATGACGAAGAAAAACCTACTAAAAATGATGATGGTGTTATTACCAATCAGAAACGACTAATGGAGATTAAAAAAACTAATGCAGAGGGTAGTCTTGAAATATATACATTCTCATACGATAGCAAAGGCCGATTAACATCTGTTACTGACAGTTGGAACGGTAAAGAATATACTACTCGTTTTACTTGGGGGAATAATACTATTATGGGAGATGGCGATTCTGGCGAAAGTACTTATTTTCTGAATAATAATAATTTAGTGAGTAGTTTCAATACTATTATCCAACGTATAAATAACAGTAATCCAGAAAATACCTATAATTCATCTAATCAATTAATCAATACCTCCATAAGTAGATGTACAGCAACTTATACTTGGAATAATGATAGGATTACAAAATGTTTTGTTGAGGATAAATTTTCCTATAATCAATATTGGGAATATACTTATAGCGGAAAAACTTGCAAAGGTTATTTTCCTCTTTATACTTATAATCTGTTCGGTGATGATTATATTTTTTTCGCACATCCCGAACTGATAGGTATGCGTACTAACCAACTGCCTGAACAGATACTCATAAAGGGAACTGATAAAGGCGAATATGACGATGATTATTATCAAGAAACTTGCAAATCTGAATATACTTATGAAGATAAATTTGAATTTGACTATACTCTAAATAAAGACGGGTATTTGGAAAGTTGTACTATAATACACACAGATGTAAATATTATTAAACAATCATTTGCAGATAAAAATGGTGACGGTGTTATTACTGATAATGAAAGAAATGTAACAGAAACCGATATAGATACTACTATTGTAAATTACTCCTTTAAATGGGAGTAAAGTCCAATTAGGATATAAAAAAAGCCAACCGACCCATTATAAACAAATGGATAAGTTGGCTTTTTCAGTTCTGAACCAATCATTAACGCTTTCTCCTTTTGAACTTTATGGAAGGAGTAAGCCCATACGCACTTTCCGGGAAATATGTGCGGAGAAATTTATCACTTGCTAATCTATAAGTGGTAATAGTGTGCGTTTCCATATAATCAGGTATAAGGCATACCCTTGCATCTTTTTTCATTGAATCTTTCATAGCTATAAAATTTTAAGTTTCACATATACAAGCATATTTAGTTTCTAGAACATTACCAAGCCATAAACACAAAACTTTCAATGAACTACAAATAGGAGTACTTTCATAACTAATACTAGCAATGAGATACTGAAAAGAACACAATATAAGCAATTATATACTACTATTGAACATACTACCCACCTAGGTAGTATAGTACCGTATATAGTAGTAGGGCTACAACCCTCTTTCTTTGGTAGTGTAAAATAAACTGTGTCACGCATTATTTATCTCTAGAAAACTCATCGGTCGGGGAACGGCCCGCGCCAAGGGGCGGGACCACCCGTCCCGACGAGCGTAAAATTACAATAATTTAAACCGGTTTCCAAACTTTATAGCCAGTTGTTGCGAGATGGTAGCCCAATTGGCCAGTGGCATGGTCCATTTCTTACGTATATTGCGGTATGCAAGATAA
>NZ_CAXUGK010000011.1:0-125870 GCF_964250605.1 Bacteroides sp. AR20
TTTAAGGGGGCATTGTTGAATGTTTTAAGGGGGCAGAATCGCCTGGTTTTAGGGGGCAGCTTACACTGGATTTTCCACCATTATAGTGAGCAGTGGTTACAATATGCTTCAATGGTATGGAGTATATCCACACCGAGGATTGAGCAAGTCCGACTTCGTTTCTCAGATACAAACAATAATCACGAATGAAATCCTCAGTAAGTTCATTCATAGCAATATCTGTACGCTTATAGTGTACCTTAATAAATTCTGCAAGATATTTCCTTACGGTGAGATACTTTTGATATGTACGCAAAGAACGATCTTTGCCAACTCGTTTGGCAAAGGCTTCGTTCTCCTTGTCAAATGCTCGGAGCAGGGTTTCATACTCCGTACCTATACCTTGATAGGCATTGCGTACCATTTCAGCGGTTACAAATGCCTCACGGTCTGAAATGCGTTGATAGTATTTGATGATTTGAGCCTTGATATTATCCAAAGCAAGATTGAGTTCCCTTGCTTCCTTGCTCTTGCCTTTGGCTCTGTTGCCTTTCACATCCCAAAGGTCTTTGTGGATGCTCTGCTTGCAACTGAATTGGGCTACTGAGCCGTTGATTGTCACTCGTCCCATAATGGGAACAATACCGTTTTTCTCCTTGCTTCCGTTCACGTAGAACAGCACCTTAAATGTACTTCGCATAATCTAATCTTTTTTGGTTACAAAATTAGTTATCAGCGAGTTATACATTGATATACAAAATGATGCAGAACGATGAAACGTGACGACACAAAGAAAAACTTTACCTCATTATCGGGTAATGATTTGCAAACTGTCCGCCTTCATTACCCCTCATTTCCTTGCATTATTGCCATTGTTCCCGTTTCCAGACTTCTCAACTTAATGCGTTATAGCTCAGTTCTTAACGCCAATATTCGCTTTTTTTGCTCCGAGAACCGTAATTTTTAGAGAAAATTGCACTAACAGATGACTCCGTGCCCATACGGATTCAGCGTATTCACCGGAAGCATACTCTACTTTTGCAAAGTTGATATAGCAAAAAGTACCACAAAGCCTTTGCCACCTCCTTTTTATTAAGTATTTTTGCGCGAAATTTTAAAAAACGACATATTAATAGGTACTATGAATTGGTTAGAAAGCTTGCTATGGGACTCTTCATCTGTCGCTCACATCGTTTGTTTGTATGCATTCGTAATATCTGTGGGCGTATTGCTGGGTAAGATTAAGATTTTCGGGGTATCGTTGGGGGTTACATTCGTCCTCTTTGCCGGTATCCTGATGGGCCATTTTGGCTTCACGGGCGAAACACACATTTTGCATTTTATCCGCGAATTCGGTTTGATTTTATTTGTATTCTGCATCGGTCTGCAAGTCGGGCCCTCCTTTTTTTCTTCCTTTAAGAAAGGGGGTATGCGGCTGAACATGCTTGCTGTCGGTATCGTGTTGCTGAATATCGCAGTAGCATTGAGCATCTACTTCATTGACGGAGGGATAGACCTGCCAATGATAGTAGGTATTCTCTATGGTGCCGTAACCAATACTCCGGGTCTGGGTGCCGCACAAGAAGCCTTGAACCAGATAAACTATACGGGAGACCCCATTGCATTGGGATATGCCTGCGCCTATCCGCTTGGTGTGGTAGGTATCATAGGTTCCATCATAGCCATCCGCTATATTTGCCGGGTGAACCTCAAGAAGGAGGAACAGGAACTCAATACGCAGGAAGCAGATGTAAAGCATCAGCCGCACATGCTTCACCTCGAGGTACGCAATGAATCAATTTCCGGAAAGACCCTGCTCCAGATAAAGGATTTTCTGGGACGCCCGTTTGTATGTTCGCGCATACGCCACGAGGGGCACGTCAGTATCCCCAATCATGAAACAATATTCCACGTAGGAGACCAGCTCTTCATCGTATGTTCCGAAGAAGATGCCGAAGCGGTAACCGCCTTTATCGGAAAAGAAATACACGTAGACTGGGAAAAACAGGACACTCCGATGGTTTCCCGCCGTATCCTCGTCACTAAATCTGAAATCAATGGCAAGAAACTGGGAAGCCTCCACTTCCGCAGCATGTACGGTGTAAATGTAACCCGTATCAACCGTTCGGGTATGGACTTGTTTGCCGATCCCAATCTGGTACTTCAGGTAGGTGACCGTGTAATGGTGGTAGGCCAGCAGGATGCCGTAGAACGTGTAGCCGGCGTATTGGGTAATCAGTTGAAACGTTTGGACACTCCGAATATCGTAACTATTTTTGTGGGAATCTTTTTGGGAATCCTGCTGGGAAGCCTCCCTATTGCATTCCCGGGTATGCCGACACCGGTTAAGTTAGGTCTTGCTGGTGGTCCGCTGGTAGTTGCCATCCTCATCGGACGTTTCGGTCACAAAATGCATCTTGTGACGTACACCACCATGAGTGCCAACTTGATGTTGCGTGAAATCGGTATCGTGCTCTTCCTTGCCAGTGTCGGTATAGAAGCTGGTGAGCATTTTGTACAAACAGTAGTAGAAGGTAGCGGATTACTGTATGTAGGCTATGGATTCCTGATAACTGTTATCCCCTTGTTGATAATCGGTATGATAGCCCGTTTCTACTGCAAAGTGAACTACTTCACCCTGATGGGTTTGATAGCAGGTAGCAACACAGACCCTCCCGCATTGGCATACGCCAATCAGACATCAGGCAATGATGCTCCGGCAGTAGGTTACTCCACGGTATATCCATTGACAATGTTCCTGCGTATTCTGGCGGGACAGATGATATTACTGACAATGATGTAGGAGGAATTAAGGAATTAAAATTAAAGGCTGCGTAGTTGGGTTAAACCAACATTGCGCAGCCTTTAATTTTAATTCCTTAAAGTTTCAGCTTCTTCTTGACGAACTCTTCTATAAAGTCCACCGTAGCTTCAATACCCAATACGGAAGAATCGATACACAAGTGGTATGTTTCGGCAGATCCCCATTTTTTGTAGCTGTAGTAGTTATAGTATTCGGCACGCTTCTTGTCCGCTTTGTTCATCATCTCCTCCGCTTCACGCTCAGTAATGGAATACATTCGGCAAATACGCTTGATGCGCTCCTCATTGGAGCAGGAAATGAAGACATTGACACAGCGTGGATGTTCTCGCAGGATGTAATCGGCACAACGCCCCACAAACAAGCAGGACTTCTCCTCCGCCAATCTGCGTATCACGTCACTCTGCACTTTGAACAGAGCATCATTACTCAAGCAATTCGTGGCTGGGATAGCCCCGTCACTGACAAAAGGGAAACGCATGCCGAAGAGCCCTCCAATAATACCTTGTGAAGCTTTCTCATCAGCTTTCTCAAAAAACTCACAACACAGTCCACTCTCTTCAGAAGCCAACCTAATCAGTTCCTTATCATAAAAGTCAATACCCAGACGGGCAGCCAGTTTCTCGCCTATCTCCCGTCCGCCACTGCCCAGTTGACGGCCTATATTGATTATAAAATTATTGCCCATACGCTTGTTCATCTATTGGTTTGCAGATAGCAAATATAAATATTCTTACGGAATATCTGCAGAAAGTAGGAAGAAAAATTCAAAGCCTCTCCCCCGACCCATCCCTACAAGGGAGAGGTTCTGAATTTGCGGAATTGACAAACCAACATCACCAATGCTATCAAACTTGCAAGCAAATCGGATACCGGCATGCTGTACCACACTCCTGCCACTCCGAAAAACTGCGGCAGGACAAGCAGGCAAGGAAGCAGGATCAGCATCTGCCGGGTGAGGGAAAGGAATATCGCTTTGCCTGCCATGCCTATGCTCTGGAAAAAGTTGGAAGTCACCATCTGGAAACCAATAATCGGGAAGAACATTACCGTAATACGCAGTCCCGTGACCGAAAGCTCTGTCAGTTCCGCATCCGATGTAAAGATGCCCACCACCAGGTCCGGCACCAGCATACCGACCAGAAAGCCGAAAGTGGTCACTGCCGTGGCATAGATTATCGTCAGTCTCAGCACCTTGTTCACCCGTCCGTACAGCTTCGCCCCAAAGTTATATCCGGCAATAGGCTGCATTCCCTGATTCAGCCCCATCACAATCATCACTACAATGAAAACCAGACGGTTCACGATGCCGAAAGCCCCGATAGCCAAGTCGCCGCCATACTTCTTCAACCCCTGATTGATAATGATAACGATGAAGCAGGCTGCCAGGTTCATCAGGAAAGGAGACATGCCGATAGCAAGCGAATCGAATACAATCTTACGTTTCAGACGGAATATCCCCCGGTGGAAATGCAACAGCTCGTCCTTATTGCTGAAAAGCTTGAACTGCCACGTCAAAGAGATGACTTGCGCCACAATGGTAGCGACGGCAGCGCCACGTATGCCCCAGCCGAAACCATAGATAAACACCGGGTCGAGTATGGTATTGATAACCACCGTGGCTATGGTGGCATACATCGCCTTCTGCGGATGCCCTGAAGAGCGTAGCACTGCATTCAGCCCCAGATAGAGGTGCGTAACGGCATTTCCCAAAAGGATAATCTGCATATAATCCCTGGCGTAGCCCACCGTCTGGTCACTGCCTCCGAAGAAATAGAGAATCGGGTCGAGAAAGAGCATGACAATGATGGTAAAGGCCACTCCCAGCACCATGTTCAGCACAAAGACATTGCCCAGCACACGCTGTGCCGTGTCATAATCCCTCTGCCCCAGCTTGACGGAAATCAGTGTAGAGGCTCCCACACCCACCAGCGAGCCGAACGCCGCAGCCAGATTCATCAACGGGAAAGTCAACGCCAATCCCGAAATAGCCATCGTCCCAACGCCGTGACCGATGAAGATACTGTCTACCATATTATATAAAGAAGATGCCGTCATTGCGATGATTGCCGGAACGGCATATTGCATCAAGAGTTTACCTATACTTTCCGTCCCCAACGCCGTGGGAGTCTTTTGTCCTGCCATATTATATACCTATTTCTTTTTAGCGGGTGCAAAAGTACTCTTTTTTTTAAACAGAACAGCAGAAAAAACACCTTAAACCTGCACACTATGCGGATGATTTATGCTATCTTTGCGATTCAATGATAAATCATAAGATATGATTACCATAATCATACCGTATGATTGATATAATCATACCGTATGATTGGCACATTCATACCGTATGAACCATGCCTGACCTACCGGTTGAGCCGGACACATAATAACAACAAGCCCCCATGGCATTCTATAAGAAAGTAAAACAGAAAGGCGACGACAAATGGCACCCAAGAGCCGTCACCAAAGGACATCCCTATACAACGGATGAAATAGCCCGATTATTGTCGGAAATGTCTACGGTAACCCCGGGAGATACCTATGCAGTATTAATGAACCTTGGTGAAGTGCTGGGCAAGCTGATGAGCTCGGGACACTCCGTAAAGCTCAAGGGCATCGGGACGTTCTACTACACCTGCCGTTCGGAAGGCACCGGGGTAGACACCCCAGAAGAAGTGAGTCCGGCGCAAATCACTGCGGTGCAGATACGCTTCATCCCCGAATACTACCGCGGGCAATGCGGACAAGTGACGGAACGCACCCTCCTCTCCCCGCATATCGAATGGGTAGATGCCGAAGGAGAGGATTAATGTCACTCCCCGTTCCCTATATTTCAAGGAAAAAGGTTCGCTATCTGAAAAATGTTTCGTACTTTTGTACCCAAATTGAGTGAAATATAGCGAAATGAACGTATTAGAACTAAGTGAACAAGAAATCATTCGTCGCAACAGCATGAATGAACTTCGCGCGATGGGCATTGAGCCTTATCCCGCAGCAGAGTATGTAACAAATGCTTTCTCTACCGATATTAAAGCTGAATTCAACGACGATGCAGAGCCTCGCCAAGTGTCCGTTGCCGGACGTATCATGAGCCGCCGTATCATGGGTAAAGCATCTTTCATCGAATTGCAGGACTCCAAAGGACGCATCCAGGTATATATCACCCGCGATGACATCTGCCCGGACGAGGACAAGGAGATGTACAACACCGTGTTCAAACGTTTGCTCGATTTAGGCGACTTCATCGGTATCGAAGGATTCGTATTCCGTACCCAGATGGGCGAAATCAGCATCCATGCCAAGAAGCTGACCGTACTTGCAAAGAGCATCAAGCCCCTGCCTATCGTGAAATATAAGGATGGTGTGGCTTACGACTCTTTCGAGGACCCCGAACTGCGCTACCGTCAGCGTTATGTAGACCTTATCGTAAACGACGGCGTGAAAGAAAAATTCCTGAAGCGTGCCACCGTCATCAAGACCATGCGTGCCGTGCTGGATGAAGCCGGCTACACGGAAGTGGAGACGCCGATTCTTCAATCCATCCCCGGTGGAGCAAGCGCCCGTCCGTTCATCACCCACCATAACTCTCTGGATATGGACCTCTACCTGCGTATCGCCACCGAGCTTTACTTGAAGCGACTGATTGTGGGCGGATTCGAAGGTGTATATGAAATAGGCAAGAACTTCCGTAACGAGGGTATGGACAAGAACCATAACCCGGAATTCACTTGTATGGAGCTGTACGTGCAGTACAAGGACTACAACTGGATGATGAGCTTTACGGAGAAATTGCTGGAACGCATCTGTATCGCCGTAAACGGCTGTACAGAAACCGAGATAGACGGCAAGACCATCAGCTTCAAAGCTCCCTACCGCCGTCTGCCCATCCTGGAAGCCATCAAGGAAAAGACCGGATACGACCTCGAAGGAAAGAGCGAGGACGAAATCCGCCAGGTGTGCAAGGAACTGAATATGGAGATTGACGACACCATGGGCAAGGGTAAGCTGATTGATGAAATCTTCGGCGAATTCTGCGAAGGAACTTTCATACAGCCCACTTTCATCACCGACTATCCCGTAGAGATGAGCCCGCTGACCAAGATGCACCGCAGCAAGCCGGGACTGACCGAACGCTTCGAACTGATGGTGAACGGCAAGGAACTTGCCAACGCTTACAGCGAGCTGAACGACCCGATAGACCAGGAAGAACGCTTCAAAGACCAGCTTCGCTTGAGCGAAAAGGGAGACGACGAAGCGATGTTCATCGACCAGGACTTCCTGAAAGCATTGCAATACGGTATGCCTCCCACATCGGGCATCGGCATCGGCATCGACCGTCTGACCATGTTGATGACGGGCGAATCCTTTATTCAGGAAGTGCTTTTCTTCCCGCAGATGCGTCCGGAAAAGGTTATCCCCAAAGATGCTCCTGCACGATACACGGAACTGGGCATCCCAGAAGATTGGGTAGCCGTAATCCAGAAGGCCGGCTACAACCTGGTGAGTGACATGAAAGATGTGAATCCGCAAAAGCTCCACATGGACATCTGCGGTATCAACAAAAAATATAAATTGGAACTGGCAAACCCGACCGTAAACGAAGTTGCTGACTGGGTCGGAAGAATTAAGAATTAAAAATTAAAGAATTAAATAGGCAAGATTAAAGATAAGAGGAGGGTGAAGGTACTCCTTTCCCCTCTTTTAATTTTTAATTTTTAATTATTAATTTCGATATGAAACTACCCGGTAAGATAGCCATCATGGGCGGAGGAAGTTGGGCAACTGCCATTGCAAAAATGGTTCTGTCACAAGCGGAGTCTATAAATTGGTACATGCGACGCGATGACCGTATTGCCGACTTCAAACGGCTTGGTCATAACCCTGCCTACCTGACGGGCGTCAAGTTTGATACCAAGCGTATCAACTTCAACTCCAACATCAATGATGTCGTGAAAGAATCTGATACGCTCATCTTCGTTACACCTTCCCCTTATCTGAAGGTTCACTTGAAGAAACTGAAGACTAAGATTAAGGATAAATTCATCATCACTGCCATTAAAGGTATTGTGCCCGATGACAACTTGATTGTCTCGGAATATTTCACTAAGGAATATGGCGTCCCGGCTGAGAATATTGCTGTATTGGCAGGTCCCTGCCATGCGGAAGAAGTGGCTCTGGAACGCCTTTCTTATTTGACCATTGCTTGTCCCGACACCGACAAGGCTTGCACCATTGCCCGCAAACTGGCCAGTTCATTCATCAAGACCTCTGTCAGTAATGACGTTGCCGGCATTGAATACAGTTCGGTGCTGAAAAATGTATATGCCATTGCAGCCGGTATTTGCAGCGGTCTGAAATATGGCGACAACTTTCAGGCTGTGCTCATGTCCAATGCCATACAGGAAATGAACAGATTCCTGCAAACGGTACATCCGCTGAACAGAAACGTAAGTGATTCCGTTTATTTAGGTGACCTGCTGGTGACGGGATATTCTAATTTCAGCCGCAACCGCACATTCGGTACGATGATTGGCAAGGGATACTCCGTAAAAAGCGCGCAGATTGAGATGGAAATGATTGCTGAAGGATATTACGGTACAAAATGTATCAAGGAAATCAACAAGCATTATCATGTCAACATGCCTATTGTAGATGCAGTATACAACATTCTGTATGAGCGTATCTCGCCGACGATTGAAATCAAGCTGCTTACCGATTCATTCCGGTAAGCGCGAAAAAAGATAAAACGAAATACTGAATTTAAAACCTAGAATATTATGATTAGTTTGAACATTGAAAAGACTCTTGGATTCATCTCCAAAGAAAACGTTTTCGCCTATGAAGCCCAAGTAAAGGCTGCACAGGAAGCATTAGAGAATGGTACCGGTAAGGGCAACGACTTCTTAGGCTGGCTGCACCTCCCCTCTTCCATCACTAAAGAGCACCTGGCCGACCTAAAGGCTACCGCACAGACGTTGCGTGACAACTGCGAGGTAGTAGTAGTTGCCGGTATTGGCGGAAGTTACCTCGGTGCACGTGCGGTGATAGAGGCTTTGTCAAACAGCTTCACTTGGTTGCAAGACAAGAAAACGGCTCCGGTCATTCTGTATGCAGGACACAATATCGGTGAAGATTATCTATATGAACTCACCGAATACTTGAAAGACAAGAAATTCGGTGTTATCAACATCTCCAAATCCGGTACTACCACTGAAACGGCCTTGGCGTTCCGTCTGTTGAAAAAGCAATGCGAAGACCAACGCGGCAAGGATATGGCAAAGAAGGTTATCGTTGCCATCACCGATGCCAAAAAGGGCGCTGCCCGCGTAACGGCCGACAACGAAGGCTACAAATCCTTCATCATCCCCGATAACGTGGGCGGACGTTTCTCCGTACTGACTCCGGTAGGCTTGCTGCCCATCGCAATAGCAGGTTTCGACATTGAGAAACTGGTTGCAGGTGCAGTTGCCATGGAAAAGGCTTGTGGAAAAGATGTTCCGTTTGCAGAAAATCCTGCTGCCATCTATGCAGCTACGCGTAACGAGCTCTACAAGAACGGTAAGAAAATTGAAATCCTCGTAAACTACAATCCCAAACTGCACTACGTAAGCGAATGGTGGAAGCAGCTTTATGGTGAATCCGAAGGTAAAGAAAACAAGGGTATCTTCCCTGCTGCCGTAGATTTCTCCACCGACCTGCACTCCATGGGACAATGGATTCAGGAAGGCGAACGTACCATCTACGAAACTGTCATCTCCGTGGAGAAGACACAGCACTCCCTGCAAGTACCTTCGGACGAAGCCAACCTCGACGGACTGAACTTCCTGGCAGGCAAGCACGTAGACGAAGTGAACAAAATGGCTGAATTGGGAACACAGCTTGCCCACGTTGACGGCGGCGTACCCAACATGCGCATCGTTATCCCTGCACTGAATGAAGAAAGCATCGGAGGTCTGCTCTACTTCTTTGAAATAGCTTGCGGTATCAGCGGTTATATTTTGGGAGTCAATCCGTTCAACCAACCGGGTGTGGAAGCATACAAGAAGAATATGTTTGCATTACTGAACAAGCCCGGCTACGAAGAAGAGTCCAAAGCTATCCAGGCAAGACTCTGATAAATTAAGAATTGAGAGTTGAAAATCGGGAAACGGCTTTTCATTGCGCTTGTTGTACAGCCGTTTCTCAATTTTCAACTCTCAATGTATTTACCCCGCATTTCTTAATTTTTAATCCTCAATCTACCAAGTGTTCGAAAACTCTATCGCCCGTTATCTGGAAAAGCACGGGCATCCCAACATCCAATTGAAAGCAGTTCTTTTTGACATGGACGGCGTACTGTTCAACTCCATGCCCTACCATGCCGATGCCTGGCATAAAGTAATGGAACGTCATGGCCTGCACTTGAGCCGTGAAGAGGCATACATGCACGAGGGACGTACCGGAGCCTCCACCATCAACATCGTTTATCAACGCCAGTATGGCAAGGATGCCACTCCCGAAATGATAGAAAGCATCTATGCAGAGAAAAGCGCCGAATTCAGTACCCACCCGGAACCGGAACGTATGCCGGGTGCTTGGGAAGTACTGCAAAAGGTAAAAGCGGCAGGACTTATTCCGGTACTTGTCACCGGTTCGGGCCAACACTCCCTGCTGAACCGCCTTGTCCACAACTTCCCCGGTATGTTTCAGCGCGACCACATGGTGACCGCCTTTGATGTGAAATACGGGAAGCCCCATCCTGAGCCTTATTTGATGGGACTGGAAAAAGCCGGAGTACAAGCCAATGAAGCTATAGTTATAGAAAATGCACCTATCGGAGTACAAGCCGGAACAGCAGCAGGCATATTCACTGTAGCAGTCAATACCGGTCCGCTGGACAGGCAGGTATTACTGGATGCCGGAGCAGATTTATTGTTTCCGTCCATGCAGGCGCTTTGTGACGACTGGGAAAGGTTGCAAACCGCATTAGATGCCAGTAATAGCCTTCGCCACAAAGATTGACGGCGACCCAAACAATATAACAGTTGATTGGAGTTTATATAACCAAGTAATACCATTACTTGATATACAGAAGGCATCTATTGTCTTTCTTCTTAAAGCGCTCCAATCTACCCATTTTCTCCTTCTCGGTTTCTTTAATAGGGAACGTTATTCTACAGGTATCTTTATCATAATCGTACAATTCTCTGGCAGGAACTACATAAACAGATTCCGGACTGTCACCACACCATCCAAAGCCAAAAACATAAAACAAGTTTTTTATCGGACGGTTCAACAGATTAGAGTTCATATACCTTTCGTACTTTTCAATGTCTTTTATATCGAGATAAAAACCTATCTTACTTCGCCATTTACATTCTACAGCTATAATATCTCCAACTTCATGAATGGTACTCGTAGTGGTAACACACTCCATCAACAAATCCGGAGATGATGAAGACAGAGGTCTATAACCCTCAATGTATTTATCACCTCTCCAATCTAAAAGCCGCCAAAATGTTTTCTTGTCACAGAGGTCCGGATAACCCTCTTTACTAATATTAGAGTTCTTCACAACCCATTCCTCAAATCTATCTCCCAAATATTTACTTTTCTTCCTTTCTTTAAAATATTGAAAGGTATCCATAAACCGATATTGGAAAACACCTACAAAATCATCGATAAACTGATTTAATATTTTCATAGCCATAATAGTCTATTGTGTCTTTAAATAATATTCATTGCAAACAAAAATTCATAGGTGAAGAGCCGCAACACCCATTTTCAAAAATAGATTTTTTTTCATTTCCAAAAATAGAGTTTTTTTCCCAATTCTTTCCAGATTTCCTTCCCATCTTTGCAATACAGAAAACAAATAAAGTATTAATTATTAAAAATAGAAAAGTATGAAAAAGTTAGTTATGATGTTGGTTTGTATGTTTGCAGTGCACACAATGGTAATGGCAGATAATGATAAGCCGATAGAGGTGAGCCAGTTGCCGGCGAAGGCGCAGACATTTATCAAGACTTATTTTAAAGACCATAAGGTGGCAATGGCTAAATTGGAGTCGGGAATGTTTTATAAAAGCTATGATGTGGTGTTCACGAATGGGGAGAAGGTAGAATTTGATAAATCGGGAGAATGGAAGGAGGTACGATGCAGACAAAGTGAAGTTCCTGCACAGATTGTACCGGAAGCGATACGTAACTATGTAAAGACCAATTATCCGGATGCAAGAATTCTTCAGATTGAGTACGATGACAATGAGTATGAGATAAAGTTGTCTAATCGTTGGGAAATTACATTTGACTCTAAAATGAGGGTGATTGACATTGACGATTGATGACAAGAAAGATTTAGAATATGTAGATTATAAAGTTAAGTATCAAGAAGCTGAAAACAGTTGCTTGGAGAGGGTTTCTCCAGGCAACTGTTTTTTTATGCACTTCCGTACGGTAGCAGGGCATATGGTGCTGCGCTCATTGTACAACAGTAGTTGTACTACTATTCCAATTGCCCGGAGTCAACGAAGCCCCGGCTGCACTTTTGCAGTTTTTTAATCAGTGTGTCCGGAGAAGGACACTCAACCTTCTCCGGAGCTGAAAATACTGATTTATAAGGAAACGGCGCTTCTCGGCGCTTCCTGCCGGAAGGCGACTCAGGCTATGACGCTTTTAGGATTTTGGCAGACCTCACCATGGTATAGGTAGTCCCCTTAGTACAATGGCGCATATCATTCAGCTTACTGAAAAATAGATTTTTTTTCAGAGAGGTTCGTTCGGCAGAGAAATTCCAACCGCAGAACGGAAGAACAACGTTTTCAGTCCGTCATAAAATCCCGGAAGAGCAACCGTTCCATGCGTCTCTTCCGGGAACTTTTTTGATACCACCCGCAAATGCCGCTTCTCCATACGAGGAACTGCACTCCCTATAAAATCATCTGTCAGGGGAAAGTGGATCAGCTTCCTATCAAGACGCGGCTGAGTGGCAAACGCAACATACAGTTGCTTTCCTGAAAAGTCAACCTTATCTACCTGCCGTTCTACCTGTTTCTGAAAATATCCTTTATCCCACCATAAACTGGGGTCTATGGCGATGTATGTATCAAATGCACCGGGATAATTCAGCAAAACATGCAGCGTGAACAACCCGGCATAAGAATGTCCAGCCAACAAGTGTTGTCCATTCACCGGCAAGTCTTGTTCCACTGCGAGGCGTAGCTCCTCCGTCAGAAAACGGCAAAATTGTCCTGCCCCACCCCCTTCCGGTTTATCGCCCGGACGGACAGTTCCGTCACGCCGGGCAGCGGAACAGGTTGGCGTAAAGTCTCTGGTTCTGTTTGTATTCAGGACAGCCACAACGATACAGGGCGGTAAGGAAGAAACTTTGGAGGTGGAAAACAAGCGAGTAAAACCTACCACCGAATGAAAAAAAGAATCACCGTCCAGCAAATAAAGAACCGGATAACTTTCCTCCTTTTCACCCGGGCGGGTTGCAGGTACATACACCCAATATTCTCTAGCCTCATTCAAGACATGCGAAAACAAAGTGTGGCGAGTCCCGATATAAATAGCTTCTTGCGCTCTCAGCGGAAAACCGAGCCAAGTGACAACTACCAATATGAACAGAATATGCAGGCTTCTCATTTCAATTCTTTTTTCAGTCTGCAAAGTTCGCAGAAAATAAGTTGACTACCTATCCCTATTTTTAGGTATTCTCACGGTTGAAAGCTTTCCGCAGAAATCAAAGGCTGATTAAGAAAGTTTGATGGGCAACTGAATTTCCGTCATCCATTCATCCACCGTTTCTTTGTTCCAAATGCCGTCAATATGGCAAAACCGGGCACGGTCAATGACCTCGTATCCATTTGTCTCGGCATACGCAAAAAGCTCGGCGAAAGTTTCGGGCATATGCTCATAAGCACCGTAATGGTTGACACAGAGCGCAACCGGCACTTCCGGAAGTTCCTTGAATTTAATCAGTTCCGAATCTTCCTTGCGTTCAGCCACCGCTTCAAAAAACTCGATATCAATATCAACCCCATATTCCTCATTATATTCCACCGTGAAACAATATTCCGGGGCAGGACATTCACAACCCAAACGGTACATTTCAGGCCCGATGATATTCGGACAAAGATTGAACAGCTCCTGATAAGAGTCTATTTTACGGCGATGGGTAGCAAAAATTCTTGAAGGGAGGGATTTCTTAAACACTTTTTCCATAACATTCTCTTGTTTATGGAGTAAATTTTCCAATTTGGCAAGTTCGGTCTGCCGCCATATCAAGTGTTCAATCTCGTTTTTGCAACGTTCTATTTTAACCTTCAACAATTCAGCATCCGGAAATTCCTTGCCATCGGCAAACAACTCGGATATCTCTTCGAGGCTGAACCCTAATTGCTTGAGGTAAACAATACGGCTCATACACCGGAGCTGGCTGATGTCGTAATAGCGATACCCCGTCCACTCATCCACTTCAACGGGTATCATCAATCCTATCTCTTCATAATGACGAAGCGTCTTAACGGTCACCTGGCAAAGTTTGGAAAACTCTCCGATTTTAAACTTCATTTTATTCTTCATAAACTCATGCACATTTTGTTTATGATGCAAAGATAGGTCCTGCCCTTAGGGACGAGTCAAGAGATTGCTTCAAAAAAAACACATATTTCACTATTCACAACGGCAATAGGTGTTTGCACCGCACGTACAATGGGGTAACAACTGCCCACTCAGTTCATCGCGGTAAAATTCATACAGCCGCCGGTACATGGTTTCATAGAGTGCGGCAATTTGTTGCTCCTGCTCACTTTCATTTTGAAAACGATTTTTAAAGGGGTCTTCAAAATTAAAATGCACCTGCTGCTTGGCATCCAGAGTGATAAATTTCAGTTCTTCTCCGGCTTCTTTACATAGGGTAATCACGTAGTCCCACGACCGGTGCGTATAGGTCCCGACACCAGACGGTTTCTTGCGAGACACGCTGAAACCATTCTGTTCCATCACATTGCACACGGCATCGGGAACGCAGTTCCCCTCCATAATTCCTGCCGTAGAGATATTCATTCCCCTGCCAAATGCATGCAGGAGTTCCTGCGCGATACGGCTGCGGCACGTATCTTCATTACTTATTAACAGTATATCCATTGTCCGTTACTTTTCCAGGTTTAAATACTCGCCATCTCCTTCTTTCTTCATCTTCGCTTTACGTGCCAGGTCGAACAAGGTGGGGTTAATGTGGCAATATCCACCAGGATTTTTGTCCAGATAGTCTTGATGATAATCTTCGGCGAGATAGAAGTTCTTCAAAGGCTCTATCTCTACAACCAACGGACGGGAGTAGTTGGCAGCCAGCCGGTCAACGGTTTCACGAATAACGGGCAGGTCGGCGGTATCCGTATAATAGATACCCGTGCGATACTGTGTACCTCTATCCCCCCCTTGCTTATTGAGGCTGGTAGGGTCAATCGTTTTGAAATAAAGGTCGATAAGGAAAGGCAAGTCCACCTCATCGGGATCATACTGTACTTTTACGGTTTCGGCAAAGTCCGTGGTACCGGTACATACCTGCTGATAGGTAGGATTGGCTATATTTCCATTGGCATATCCCACCTGGGTAGCCTCCACACCTTCTATTTGTTTCAGGAAATGTTCGGTACCCCAAAAACATCCTCCTGCCAGATAAATCTCTTTCATTGGTTTCATGTCTGTTCTCCTTTCTGACCGTCCTTCCGGCTTACCGGCATAGGACAGACAAGTCATTAACATTGCAAAAATAAATATTATTTGTTTCATACCTCTAACTCTATGGAAATTATAACAAGAAAGAGAACCGTATGGTTGACTTTTCTGGATGTATTGTATAAAAAGAAACTCCCTTTGCAAAGTATTCATGCAAAGGGAGTTCCTTTCTTTGTGACCCCGGTGCGATTCAAACGCACGACCTTCAGAACCGGAATCTGACGCTCTATTCACTAAGCTACGGAGCCAAATGTGGATGCAAAAGTATAAAAAAATTAGCAGATTCCTAACATTCAAACGCTTTTTATATCAAACCGAGGAATATTTTTATTATTACTTTGAGAAGACTAACCGCAATTACACAAACATTTTGTTCTTTTTTCCCACAAAACAGAAGCAAGTATCAATATTATTCCTATCTTTGCCGAGCAATTTAATAGAAGTTATACTGAATAAATTTATGAGCTACCTGATAACACCTGAAGGTTACAAACCTTTATTGGACCTAAAACAGACTGAATTAGGGATTAAACAAATTAAAGAGTTCTTCCAATTGAACCTCTCTTCCGAACTGCGCCTGCGACGTGTGACAGCTCCACTGTTCGTATTGAAAGGAATGGGTATCAATGACGACCTCAATGGAGTGGAACGTGCCGTAACTTTCCCTATCAAAGATTTGGGCGACGCCAAAGCTGAAGTGGTGCACTCCCTCGCCAAATGGAAACGCCTCACGCTTGCCGAATACCATATCGAACCGGGATATGGCATCTACACAGACATGAATGCCATCCGTGCCGATGAAGAACTGGGCAATCTGCATTCCCTTTATGTAGACCAGTGGGACTGGGAACGCGTCATTACTGCCGAAGACCGCAATGTGGAATTCCTCAAGGAGATAGTAACCCGTATCTATGCAGCTATGGTGCGCACAGAATATATGGTATATGAGATGTATCCGCAAATCAAGCCTTGCCTGCCCCAGAAACTTCACTTTATCCATGCCGAAGAATTGCGCCAACTGTATCCGGACTTGGAACCCAAATGCCGCGAACATGCCATTTGCAAGAAATACGGTGCAGTGTTCATCATCGGTATCGGATGCAAGCTGAGCGACGGCAAGAAGCACGACGGACGCGCCCCGGACTACGACGACTATACCAGCAAAGGGCTGAACGACCTCCCCGGACTGAACGGTGACCTCCTGCTATGGGACCACATCCTGCAACGCAGCATCGAACTTTCCTCCATGGGTATCCGCGTAGACAAGGAAGCCCTGCTTCGCCAGCTCAAAGAGGAAGGCGAAGAGGAACGCCTGGAACTTTACTTCCACAAACGCTTGATGAATGATACACTGCCGCTTTCCATCGGTGGCGGTATAGGGCAGTCCCGCCTCTGTATGTTCTATCTGCGCAAGGCGCATATCGGTGAGATACAAGCCAGTATCTGGCCGGAAGATATGCGCAAAGAGTGCAAGGAACACAATATACACCTGATTTGATATACATTTATCCCGTCATATAATATAAAGTTCACCCCCTCAAAAGGTTGGACTTTATTTTTTATTTTGTACTTTAGCATCCGAAACTACTAACAGATCCAATTATGAATGTTCAAATAGAAGAAAGCTGGAAAGCACATCTGCAACCTGAATTTGAGAAAGATTATTTCCGTACATTGACTGATTTTGTACGGGACGAATATGGGAAATATGCAATATATCCTCCGGGAAAGCTGATATTCAATGCATTCAACCTATGCCCTTTTGACAAAGTAAAAGTCGTGATAATCGGTCAAGACCCCTATCATGGTCCGGGACAAGCACACGGACTTTGTTTCTCCGTAAATGACGGTGTTCCTTTCCCTCCTTCCTTACTTAATATTTTCAAGGAAATAAAAAATGACATTGGCACTGATGCCCCCACTACCGGCAATCTGACACGCTGGGCAGAGCAAGGCATATTGCTGCTCAATGCTACCCTCACCGTACGTGCACACCAAGCCGGTTCTCACCAAAACCGAGGTTGGGAAACATTTACAGATGCGGCTATCCGCATTCTCGCCGAAGAAAAAGAGCATCTTGTATTTATTCTTTGGGGAGCCTACGCCCAACGTAAAGGGGCATTCATCGACCGTAGCCGACATCTGGTACTTACCTCGGCACATCCATCTCCCCTATCCGCTTATAACGGCTTCTTCGGGAACAAGCATTTCAGCAAAACAAACGAGTATTTGCGGGAACATGGAGAGACGGAAATAATTTGGTAAACATCAATACCACTGAATATTACTCTGAGTCTGGCTTCTCTGTTCCCATTTCAAGTCTTGCAGGATACTTGCATTGGCACGGATGGTAAAGTTATAGTATTTCCAGCGTCCTAAAGGTGATATGGCAGCCGTCATGCTGAAACAGTGCAGGTCACGTGTGATGTTGAAAGCGGTCTGCGTTATCTCCTTCGCATTGAAGTCATAACCGGAATTGAAGCTGACAGCCCATTTATTGGTAAGCTTGACGTTACCGTTTATATTAAGGGAATTCAGGCTGAATTTGTACGGATAGCGCATGTTCTTACGATTAATGGGCTTACTGGTGTCTTCCGTAATATTGAAACCGGTACTGAAGTTGATAGACCAAGGCATCTTGAATACCTGATAGCCGTCAGCATCGGCAGCAGCCTTTTCCTTCTTCTTCTTCGGAGTGCCGTCCTCGGTAGTTTCCCCCTCCATGTCACCGTCTTCCTCCGTCGAGGCATTCTGGTCTTGGCCCTGCTCCTCGTCATCCTTCTGACCGGTGAAGAAGTTCCTTATTTTCTTCCACGAATCATTGTTCACGGTCCAACTGAACGACGTACCATATCCCGACCAACGACCGAAACGGCCATACGACCATTCCGTACGGTTACCGGGCACCACCCTTCCGTTCTCATCAAACTCGTAAGCATAAGTGGCAAAGGTAGAGCTCATACTCAACGTATAACTCTTGCTCAACTTCAGACGGAGATTAAAGCTCAAGTCACTCCAAGGACGCACCTGGGCAGCCGTGTTGTAACTGATACCCATACTCAAATCGTCAATCAGGCTCACCTTGCGGATAGAGTCATTCTTATCCTTGAACTTCATTTCAAGGTTATTGGAGATATTGAAACTGATAAGCCCCTGCTTTCCTCCACTTGGCGGACTGAACACCTGACCGGCATAATAGGAATACTGCACGGTATCGCGAATGCCGTTCTGGTCTTTTATATAAGAGTCATAATAGCCAAAACGGGACGAAGTGAAATCGGGCGCAGCGCTGAAACTGATGGAGGGAGTGATGACGTGACGTATCTGTATCTCCTTCTTCTTCATGAACAATGGCTTGTACATACCATAAACTTTGGTATTGATACCCAGACTGGCACTGTAGTCGTATACACGGTGAAAGCCGTAGGTCGTATCATTCACCTCCTTGCCTTGCTCATCGTCCCAGTCCTTCTTCACCTTGCGGGTGTACCAACGCTCCGTATAGTTTACGGTAGGCGTCACATTGAAGTACTTGAACAAAGTAAACGTGGCACTTACCGGAATCTCATGCTGCATACCGTTCTCCCAATCGCGTATCAAGTTCTTCTTGAACAACTGATTGTCCTTCGTCTTGATGCTGTTCTTCACACGGCCAGTATAGCGAACGGAAATCTTCTCATACCACTTTTCATCTCCCACTGCATGTTTGCGCTTGAAAGGGAAAATGGTACTCAAGGAAATGGTCATGTCCGGTAAAGTCACCGCGATAGAGGATTCGCTCATGGTCTGGGCAATATTACCTGAAGCGGAGATGCTCAGATGCTGGTCGGGAAAGTTACGCGAATAGCTGACACTGGAAGTCTTGGTATTCTGCGACATTGCCTGGGAGTTGTACATATTGCCGATATTGGTACGCTCATAACTACTGGTAGCAAAGTTCACACTGGCAGAAAAGGTAGAATTCGGACTCGCTTTCGGGTCCTGCCGGTGAGACCACACCACCTTGAAGTCTTTGGCAACCGAGTAGTCGGGCAAGCCTTTGTCACCGGTCTTGGTCACCTGATAGCTTGCCTGCAGCAAACCGGAATATTTGTAACGCTTCACATAGTTCGACTCCATATTCAGCGCCCAAGAACCTTTCGTGAAGATATCCGCCCGCAGCTTCAAGTCCATTTGGTCACTGATGGCGAAGTAATATCCACCGTCCGTCAGACCGAAGCCACGATTGGAGTCATCCATATAGGTAGGCATCAGAAAACCGGACTGGTAACTGCTAGAAAACGGGAAAAAGAAAAATGGAACGGCAAGCGGAAGCGGCACATCCTCTACTACCAGATAGGCAGGTCCCGTCACCACGTTCTTTTTCGGACGTACCTTGGCATAAGTCATCTGCATATAAAAATGGGGGTGGTCATGATGGTCACAAGTCGTGTAACGACCGCTCCTCATATAGAGTTCATCATTATTCCCTTTCTTAGCATTATTACCGGTCACGTATCCCTCGCCCTGCTGGCTGACAACATTGCTGATAAGACCTCTTTTACTCTTGAAGTTATAACGGATAGTATCGGTTTCGTAGGAGGTGTCCCCGTCTTTGAAGACCGGTCTTCCCTTGGCTGTTCCTACAGAATCGACCACGCCACGGGCAAAAACCGTACTGTTGTCCATATCCATAGAGATGACATCAGCCTCCAGGTCAGCACCCGGATAACTCACCTTTCCCTGGCCGTAAAGATGGGCAAAGCCACTCTGCGTAAATACAATGGAGTCATTGGCTTCGTAGGCTACGGGAGCATCCAATGCATCCTTCTTGGGAGGCGCAGCCGCTACCGTATCTTGTTGCAACGAATCGGCAGGAAGCCCCTTTCCCCCTTGCAGGAAGTCTCCCATCTGCAAACTATCCCCTACCTGCAACGTGTCTGTCCGCTGAATATTCGGAGGCGCGACCTTCGCTCTACGGCGCTGAGAAGCAGCCCCACCGGAGAGAAGAAGCAAGACGAATAGTAGTATGAATGATATGAATGTATTTGCTTTCAATGGCGTCATTAACTAATAGTTTACGCTTGGAGGGGCAAAAGTACATAATTTATACGGATAATCTCCCTTTTTAAAGAAATTTAGATTGCTACAAGAACTGTTCGCACCAATTATCAAAGCGCCGTACCCCTTCTTCACCATAACGTTCCAAACTTTTACGGGCTTTTTCTACACTTTTCTCCTTTTCCAAATGAGTTTTTGAATAAAACTTATCGGCAAAACAGATAGCTTGTTCTTCCAAGCTGACCGGAACCATTTCACGATGCGGTACGGGCAAATCCTGCGCAATGATTCCCTCCAATGAAAGTCCGGCACCCGTATGGCGTTCACAAACCAAAGCATGGCGGGGATAGCCTTCGCCGCGTATCAGGTCGGCTCCCAAATAACCGTGACAGATATAAGGCTTGTCGCCAAAACAATGGATACCTGCCGCATCTGTAAGAAAAATGCCTATATCGTGCAGCATGGCAGCCTCGTACAGAAAATCCTTATCCAATGAAAGTTCCGGATGGCGGTCGGCAATCCATAACGACTTGTCGGCTACGGAACGGCTGTGCGTCAACAGTATATGCCGCAACTCATTCTCTTCCGGATAATATTTGTTAATGATATCTATCGGATTCATTTTAAGTTATGAGTTATGAGTTATAAATTATGGGTTATGAATGTCAATCGCCCTAAATTTATACATGCAGATTTCATTACGCATATCACAACTGCGTCTGTCTGTACGGAATATCTTTTCCAGATGATACGTCTGTTCCAGCTCTCCCAACATATTCTCCTCCTCCTTTACGGGAACCAACAAATAGCCCTCCCCGCTGGACGGACGTTCCTTTTCAATGTGCCGCATGCGGTCTTTCAGATAGAAGTTAACACCATAGAAACTCATTTTCGAGTAAGAATAGACCACACCTTCCGGAACATACGTATTGACCCTTTCAGCCAAATGTTTATCTGATTTCACAGCCAGCACCGTGGGCTGATAAACCGAATCCAATGATACGAAAAGGCAGAGCATACATCCTGCTATGCCATATAATAATGACCGGCTATCCGCACGCTTTATCACCATGCGTAATGTGCAGACAGCGGCTACTACGGGAAGCGCTACCAGGAGCCACTTGGGAACAGACAAAGCCACATCCTCCAACGCATGCATAAAGGCTACATTCTCAGCGGCATGGCGTCCGCTTCCAAAAACGCTGTCGGGAACCAGGCCGAGACGAACTACGACAAAAACAAGCGTAAGCAACAAGCCCAAAGAAGCAAAGATGATTGCACAAATCCTGAAAACTCGTGCCCCCTTTTGTACCAAAGCCAACAGATACTCAGCTATCAGCACTGCCATAAACGGATAGATGGGAAGCAGATAAACGCTCCGCTTACTCTTGGGGATGCAGTAGAAGACAAAGATTATCAGAATGACCAGCCACGTGAACAATTGTACCGGAGACTGGTTGCGGAAAGCAGTCCAGCCCTTCTTCAACCGCAACAGCAGGGTCTCCCCTTCCGGCAGACAACGCATGTTTTTCCACTTCAAGCCAAACAAGGAAATTACCAGAACCAACGTCCAGGGAATCCATCCCCAAATCAAAGTCAGGAAATTATACCATATAGGATTTTCATGGGACTCGTAGGACATTTTGCCCATAAACCGCCCGGTATTCTCCTCCAGAACCAAATCGAGGAACGGTTGTCCACCTTGTCTGTAAGCTACGTATACCCAAGCTAAATAAGGAACAAAAGAAAGCAAGCCGATACCTACCAACGAGAAAAACGCTTTCCAGAAAGAACGTCCGCACAACAACTGATACACACCGATACACGCGCAAGGGAATATGGAGCCTACCGGCCCTTTGGTCAACGTGGCACATCCCATCAGCAACACCGCAAGCCAGGGCACTCCGCGGCATCCCTTCTCATCCCAGCGGAACAGCAGACAAAGGGAAATAACGATAAAGGCAACCTGAACCATATCGACCCGACAAGCGACAGCCGCCCGATGCACCTCGAAAGAAGACAAAAGAAGAATAGAGGCCAGAAACGCCGTTTGAACGTTTTTACGTTTTGCCACAAAGGCAAAGAACATCAACTGCATGGCTAAAAAAGCCAATGCAGACGGGAAACGGGCGGAAAACTCCGTCACCTCTCCAAAAAGGGAAGAGACGGCGGCTATTGACCAGTAGAAGAAAGGGGGTTTATAAGCAATATCAGTACCATAGTTCACCGGAAGTATCCAGTTTCCACTTTCCAGCATAGAAAGGGCAACAATCGCCTCCCGCGGTTCCCCCTTGGAATAAAAAATGGTTTCTCCCAGAAAGGGAACAACCACAAGCACACTCAGCAGCGCAATAAACCAGAACGCCTTCTTTCTGTCCGACATACCTTATTTGTTTTTTATGTTTTCTGGACGCAAAGATAGCGCAAACCGAAAGCAGATGCAAATTTATTTGCAATTTGCTGAGATGCAGCTTAATTTCGCAAAGCAAAATTACAAATAATTCTGAAACAATGCCTAACTTTGCCGCCCCAATGATAATGGCAACAGAGAGTAGATATTTAATGTTAAGATGAAGCGGCTGAAACAACTACCGGAATTTGTACGCTTCGTAATGGTGGGCATCTTTGCGACAGCTCTGCACTACGGATTGTATTTTGTATTACAACGGGTTATCAATGTAAACATAGCCTATACACTGGGATATGCTCTCAGCTTCATCGCCAATTTCTATCTGACTGCTTACTTTACCTTCGGCCGAAAGCCCTCATGGAGAAAAGCCTTCGGATTTGGAGGAGCACACTTATGCAGCTATCTGCTACACATGGGGTTGCTGAACCTCTCTCTCTGGATGGGCATCCCCAAACCTCTGGCCCCCATTCCGGTTTTCGCCATCGCCATTCCGGTCAACTTCTTACTCGTACGTTTCGTTTTCAAAAGAAAAGAGTGATAATTTGTTTTTCTCCCGATTTCTTACGAATATTGCAAAAAGATTTGTTCTATGATGGAAAACTCTCCCATACTCGCCGTTGTCGTACCTTGCTACAAAGAAGAGGCAGTGCTGCATGAAACCCATAAACGATTGAGCCAATTATTCGACCGGCTGATACAAGCCCGGCAAATTTCCCCGGAAAGCTATATATTATATGTAAACGACGGAAGCACCGACCAGACATGGGCTATCATCAAAGAACTGCACCAAAATACGGCCTATGCCTGCGGACTGAACCTGGCAGGAAACGTAGGACACCAGAATGCCCTGCTGGCAGGACTCAATGCAGTAAAAGAGCGTTGCGAGATAGCCATCTCCATTGATGCAGACTTGCAAGATGACATCCAGGTGATTCCGGACATGATAAACAGCTATAAAGCGGGCAATGACATCGTTTATGGCGTACGTAAAGAACGGAAGACCGACACTTTCTTCAAACGCAACACCGCTTTGGTCTTTTATCGGCTGATGAAGGCAATGGGGGTAAAATCCGTCTACAACCATGCCGACTACCGCCTGATGAGCCAGCGGGCTATACAACACCTATGCCGCTTCCGCGAGCGCAACCTTTTTCTTCGGGGGCTGGTTCCCCTCATCGGCTACCAGACGGACAGCGTGTACTACAATCGTGACAAGCGTTTTGCCGGAGAATCAAAGTACCCTTTCCGGAAGATGCTCAACTTTGCCATTGACGGCATCACTTCTTTTTCCGTCAAACCAGTCCGTATGATTTTTTGGATAGGCTGCATATTTATTCTTGTGGCACTATGTGTCACCGGATGGACACTTCACTCCTACACACAGCATAACACCGTTCCCGGATGGTCATCACTGATGATTTCCGTCTGGTTGGTAGGAGGCGTGATACTTGTGTCCTTGGGAATTGTGGGCGAATACATCGGCAAAATATACATTGAAGTGAAAGACCGACCGCGCTACAATGAAGAAGAGCTTCTGATGCCATCCGACAAAACAGAATAAAAGAAGCCCATCATCATTCTACACAAAAGTTTAAAAAAGGAAAAACACTTATCACGCTATCACACTATAATAAAGGTATAGGGAACAGTATGTGTCTTTCTTGCCGACAAGTTGGCAAGATTTTGCCACCCTATTGGCAAGACTTTGCCACCGCGTTGGCAAAACTTTGCCATAGGCATGGCAAAAGTTTGCCAAAAGCATGGCAATGGGTTGGCAAAATTACTCTCTGGCAGACAATGAGTTAACATAACTATCAAAATCGTATCGTCACATCAGTTTATATCAAAAAACACAAAATCGCTTGCGAAAGCGACATAAATGCCGTATCTTAGTACACGTGCAAGCAAACCATTTTGCTTACACATGATAAAAATCTGCTTATGGGAACATTAGGCTGCATCAATGACATGCTACAAAGGGATAAAGAGAACCGTGCTCTCCGCAAGTTGAGCAGAGGACGGATGCGGGAGCACTACAAATACCTTGTAGAAAGGAAAGGTCCTGAGAGAGCCGATGTAACCATTGAGGAAATAGAAAAAATCCGAAGAAATACTACTGAAAAGGAATTGTCAGATAAAGAACATCTATTCAGGGCAAAGACGATTCTTGCAGCATGTGCTTTAGTCTTGCTTTTATTGGGAGTACTTTGTTATAAATTGTTCTTATAAGCAGGTCTGAAACCAATTGGCAAGAAATCTACCCGGTTAAATTCATCAGCCATTGGCTGGCGATTGAAAGCAGATTCCCATGCTTCATAAAAATTCGCATACTTTTTATATTCGAAGCAGAGAATCAACAACTTGATTTTCCTAAACCAATAAATTAGAAATGAAAAGATTATCTTTGCAAACACAATAAATACATTGAAAGACTTTCTGTTAGAACATGGAACATCTAAAAGCATACATTTTAGCACTTAAAAACATGAATACAGATTTTACAATTAGAATTGCCCAACAGCCTGATGCCCTTGAACTTATGAGTTTGTTTCAAGAGACAGTCCTCCATATAAACAAACGTGACTATTCAGAAGCAGAAGTGGCAGATTGGGCATCGTGCGGAAACGACCTCTCCCACATAAAAGACATGATTAAGACACATTATTTTATTGTGGCAACCAATCAACAGTCACAGATTGTCGGCTTTTCATCCATTACCCACCAAGGATATTTGCATTCTATGTTTGTTCATAAAGATTTTCAAGGTAAAGGCATTGCTACCATACTTCTAAATGAGATAGAACGGTATGCAACCGCAAGAGGAATCATGCGAATTACATCAGAAGTAAGCCTGACAGCCCGTCCATTCTTTGAGAAAAGAGGCTATATAGTAGAAGTGGAACAGAAACGCAAAGCCAACCAACTTTATCTCACCAATTTTTGGATGGCGAAAAGGCTGGCTGAATGAAATCGTATAACGGACGTATTCCTGCTTGTGGTGTCTTTTGTGGTGGTTGTCCCATATACACAAGAGAAAAAAGTCCCTGCAAAGGAGCAGAACAGAATGGTTCTCGCTGTGAAAAATGTAAAACATTCCATTTATGTTGCTTGGAAAAAAGAATAACACATTGTTTCCAATGTTCTGATTTCCCATGTACTAAATTCAAAAGATTTACCAAACGTTGGCTAAAATACGGACAAAACTTCATTGAAAACCAAAAGCTTTTAAAAAACGTAGGTGAAGTTAAATTTTTAAAGTATTATAATGAGAGAGTCCACGACCAGCTTACCAACAATGACAGAAAATCAGGAATAAAACAATAATTTTGTACCTTTCGAAAAACATGTGTTGTAAATGACAGATTTTAATTCATACATGGGCAATATAGACACTGACTTTTTTAGGGAACTGTGTTTAAGAAACGGAGAACTACGGTATTATAAAAGAAATGAGTTTATCCTCCGAGAGGGAGAAGTCGGTTCTTTCTTCGGGTTTATTGTATCCGGTGTAATCAAATATACCTGCATCAACCAAACTGAAAACAAAACATATAATGTAGGTTTTTCTTTTGCCAATGAATTTATCTCTGATTATCCCAATTGTTTATACGACATAAAATCTGAATTGAATATACAAGCAATAACCCCATGTAGAATCTACATCTGTTCTTCCGAATTACTTCTACAAGAATTTGAAGAGAACAAAGAAAATCAACGAATAGCCCGTATTGCAGCCGAACAATTATTTTTTCAGTCGTATTCACGTTACTTGGATTTGTTCAGATTTACATCGGAAGAACGCTATCTCCAACTTCTTAAAAAATGTCCAGAAATCCTACAAATGGTACCCCTAAAAGAAATTGCGTCTTACTTGAAAATAACCCCTATTCATATGAGCCGCATCAGACACAAACAGAGTTTTGACAGCAAAAAATAAACATAGGTTTAGAAATTCAACCATTTAACAATATTCCAAGATAATATTGATTCTGTCAGGAAGTTCTCTTTTATTTTTGCCCTATCCTTTGGCTGATTCAGCGAAAGGCAGGAATGAAAGGAGTTAAACATAGAGTCCTATATATGAGAACAAGAAAAGTATTTAGAATGCCACTTGATAAAATTCTTTGTTTATCAGCCAATGCTATATTAACCATTATTGCACTATGGAGTATTGCATCAGTCTTTTTCGAAAACGCCACAATTGATTCTATAATAGCCCGTTTCAGCGTGGCTTCTGCCTGCATGGCCAACCTATTTTCAAAACATCGTCTTATCCGGATAATATTCCTCATTATGGCATTTGTACTGATAATTGTTGCAACCGCCCTCTATGTCCATAAAGCAAATAAGATGTAAAATACTCAGCAGTTATTCCGTCTCATTTTTCCTTTTCTTCCACAGCTGATAACTATTGATTATATTCTGCCACAGCACATACGATCCCGGACCGACGGAAGATAACGGATTAAGATAAGTATATGCCATCCAGATGGCAAGCACCGTATTCTTTTGCCCCAGCGCCTGCCCTCCGCTAATGCGCTCACCATAATGACCGCCGATTCTCTTTCCCAAATAGAATTGTATACAGCAGGTTATCAGTCCCGCCAGGGCTATCAGCAGTTCAACAAATACCGGTGCATCACTATTGACCAATGAACGTACCGTCTGCCCTGAGACAATGGCAAGAGCTACCGCCCACAAATAGAAGGCTGCATCATGGAAACCCAACAGAAAATGATGCACCTTCGGCACAAACGCACGCAGAAACCATGCCAGCAAGAAAGGACAAAGCAGCAATGGAAAGACTTTACTCAGAATTTTCAGGAATGCAACAAAAAAAGTAATGTCAGCATGAGGCTCCACCAACGGGAAAACCAAAGGAACAGCCACAGCCGCCAGAAGATTGGACAACAACGTATAGGTCGTCAGGCTGGATGCGCTTCCACCCAGTTTACCGGTAATGACAGCCGCAGCAGTCGCAGTGGGACAAATGAGGCAGACCATCGCACCTTCAAACACTTCCCGGTAGACCTCCTCCATAGGACAACACACCAACAATACCGCAACAATCAAGCAAGAAACCGTCTGGAACAGCAGTAACCATCCATGCCACGATTTGGGTTTCAGTTCATGCACCTCCACCTTGCAGAAAGTGAGCAGAAGTTGGGAAAAAATCAAAAGCGGAGTCAGGAAAGCCACTAACCCATTCACATAAGGTTTGGCAGGCGCCACAAAAGGAATGTCTGCAAAAAAGAAATATCCCAAAGTACCGGCAAGCATTGCCAAAGGCAACGTCCAGTTCTTTATAAAACGAACCAGCATACTTGATTTGCTATTTTAATTATCTGCCGCAAAGTTACGCATATTATCAATACATTGAGCCACTAATTACTCAAACACAGACATTAATTACACTAAAAATGAGAAGAAGAACAATAAAACTGAACATAATCCATTAGTTTTCTATAAATTTCCACTACATTTGCCAAGCGAAAAGGAAGCATTGTCTTTGCTACAATTATATGAAACTATACAGACGATACATATTATATATAAGTATATGCTTAGGGCTGCTTATCTCCCCCTTTTGCAGTGGCAGCGCTGAAGCGAAAGACTTTGTTGTCGTTATAGACCCCGGACACGGTGGACACGACCCGGGTGCAGTGGGAAAAATTTCCAAAGAGAAGAATATCAACCTGAATGTAGCACTCAAACTTGGCAAACAAATCAAGAAGAACTGCCCTGATGTAAAAGTTATCTATACGCGGGACCGGGACATATTCATCCCCTTGGACCGGCGCGCTGAAATTGCCAATAACGCCAAAGCTGATTTGTTCATCTCCATACATACCAATGCCCTGGCCAAAAACCGGACGGCCAAAGGAGCCTCCACCTGGACACTGGGTCTGGCAAAATCGGATGCCAATCTGGAAGTAGCCAAGCGCGAAAATGCCGTTATCCTCTACGAAAGCGACTACAAGACGCGGTATGCCGGCTTCAATCCCAACTCGGCAGAGTCCTACATCATCTTCGAATTCATGCAAGACAAATACATGTCACAGAGTGTGCACCTCGCCTCCCTCGTACAAAAGCATTTCCGCCAAACCTGCAAACGTACAGATCGGGGCGTGCACCAGGCAGGTTTTCTGGTATTGAAGGCCAGTGCCATGCCAAGCATACTGGTGGAACTCGGATTCATCTCCACACCGGAAGAGGAACGGTACCTGAACACTGAAGCAGGAACCACCTCACTTGCCAACGGTATCTTCCGCGCTTTCCTCACCTATAAGCGCGAGCAGGAAATCCGGTTGAACGGAAGCAGCAATACCATTCTTCCGGAGGATGTACCCGAGCCCGTTCAAGAAGAAGGCAACGCAGCTACAGCGACACCGGAAAAGAAAAATGCACCTCAAGCGGAGAGTAACCAAGCTGCCCAACGCCCGCAAAGGTCAGAAAATGCAGCCGTTTCCCAAACAGAACAGAGCGGCATCGTGTTTAAGATACAGATACTCACTTCTTCACGTCCTCTGGCCAAGAATGACAAAAGACTGAAAGGACTGAAAGACGTGGATTATTATAAAGAAGGCGGAATCTACAAATATACGTACGGCGCATCACCCGATTACAACAAGGTGCTGCGCAGCAAACGTAGCATTACGGACAAATTCAAGGACGCATTCATCATTGCGTTCAAGAATGGAGAAAAGATAAACGTCAACACAGCCATCAGCGAATTTAAAAAGAACAGAAATAAATAACAAAAGATACATCATGAAGTATATTACAAAAGAAGTTAGAATAGGAATAGCAGGCATAGCTGCACTTTGCATATTGGTATACGGCATCAACTACCTGAAAGGGATAAATATGTTCAAGCCCTCCAGCTATTTCTACGTGAAATTCCAGAATGTCAATGGGCTGACAAAATCCAGCCCGGTCTTTGCCGACGGCTTCCGCGTGGGTATTGTCCGCGACTTGTACTACGACTATACCCAACCGGGCAAAGTCGTTGCCGAAATAGATGTTGACCCAGAGCTGCGCATTCCCAAAGGAAGTACGGCAGAACTGGCAGCCGAAATGCTTGGCGGCGTAAAGATGAACCTGCTGCTTGCCAATAACCCACGGGAGAAATACCAGATTGGAGACACAATCCCCGGCGTGCTGAACAACGGAATGATGGAAAAAGTTGCCACCATGATGCCGCAAGTAGAGAAGATGCTGCCCAAGCTGGATTCCATCCTCGCATCCTTAAATGTCATACTAGCCGACCCCGCCATCCCTGCAACCTTGCATAACGTACAAGATTTAACAGCAAGTATGGCCGTCACAAGCCGCCAGTTGCAAACTCTAATGAAGGATGATATTCCACAACTGACCGGCAAGCTCAATACCATTGGAGACAACTTTGCACTCATTTCCAACAACTTAAAGGAGATAGATTATGCTGCCGCCATGCAAAAGGTAGACGCAACTTTGAACAATGTAAAAATGATTACAGACAAATTGAACCAGAAAGACAATACCGTCGGACTTTTGCTAAACGACCCTTCTCTATATAATAATCTGAACGCCACCACTGCCAACGCAGCAAGTTTATTGGAAGACTTGAAATCGCATCCGAAACGATACGTCCATTTCTCCCTATTCGGCAAGAAAGATAAGTAAAAGATGGACGTTATATAGATTTTGTCTAAATAATAAGTCTATAAAGGAATTAAAAGGAAAGCCCTCATTTGCTCTATACAAGGAGCGAAAAAGGGCTTTTTCCTGCTCTGGGCACAGAAAGAAAACAAGAGACGCAAAGCTACATAAACCACTATATGACAAAGTATTAGATAAATGCAACACACCTTATATAAGGAGTATACTCATAGTAACCGATAAGTAGCTGAAAGTAAAGAGCTTATTACTTTCCCTAAAAACGCAAGAAAAAAAAGGATTTGTTTTTCTCGAATAAGATTGCCAATTTTGCAATCGTAGAAGTTATGCTTAATTAATAAATGTATTTATAGCCGTTATGAGTGAAATAGATCATGTCGGGCTGTGGAACCGCTGTCTTGAAATCATCAGAGACAATGTTCCGGAGCAGACATACAAAACATGGTTTCTTCCCATCATACCTTTAAAATATGAAGACAAAACGCTGGTCGTACAAGTGCCCAGCCAGTTCTTCTATGAGTTTTTGGAGGACAAATTTGTTGATTTGTTGCGCAAGACTCTCTATAAGGTCATTGGTGAGGGAACTAAATTGATGTATAACGTAATGGTGGACAAGAGCTCGCGGAAAACCGTCGACCTGGAGTCTACACAGCGTACCATCATACCGCAAAAACAAGTGATGGACAAAAGGATTCCGCAGATTCCCGTCCCCGAACTTGACCCGCACCTTAATCCAGAATACAACTTTGAAACCTTCATCGAAGGTTACAGCAACAAGCTATCGCGCAGCGTTGCAGAAGCTGTCGCTCTCAATCCGGCTAAAACAATCTTCAATCCGCTGTTCCTATACGGAGCATCAGGTGTAGGCAAAACCCATCTTGCCAATGCTATCGGAACCAAAATCAAGGAACTATACCCGGAGAAAAGGGTATTGTATGTATCCGCACACCTATTCCAAGTGCAATACACCGATTCCGTACGTAACAATACGACTAACGACTTCATCAACTTCTACCAGACCATTGATATTCTAATCATTGATGATATTCAGGAATTTGCCGGCGTGACCAAAACGCAGAATACATTCTTCCATATCTTCAACCATCTGCATCAGAACGGCAAGCAGCTCATCCTCACTTCCGACCGTGCACCGGTATTGCTGCAGGGCATGGAAGAGCGTCTGATTACACGTTTTAAATGGGGAATGGTGGCTGAGCTGGAGAAACCTACCGTAGAACTCCGCAAGAACATTCTGCGCAACAAGATACACCGTGACGGCCTGCAGTTCCCCCAGGAAGTGATTGACTATATTGCAGAGAACGTGGGCGACAGTGTACGTGACCTGGAGGGCATCGTCATTTCCATTATGGCGCATTCCACCATATACAATAAAGAAATAGACCTGGAACTGACGCAACGTATCGTCCGCAAGGTAGTGAACAGCGAAAGCAAGGCAGTGACTGTCGATGAAATCATCAACACCGTATGCAAGCACTTCGGATTGGAAACTGCCACCATCCACACAAAATCCAGAAAGCGGGAAGTGGTGCAAGCACGACAAATAGCCATGTATTTAGCCAAAAACTATACAGACTTCTCTACAGCAAAAATCGGTGCGCTAATTGGACATAAAGACCATGCCACTGTATTGCATGCATGTAAAACCATCAAAGAGCTGAAAGAGGTAGACAAATCATTCCGTGCGGAAATTGACGAGATTCAAGCCGCACTGAAAAAAGGATAAGAATAAGGATAAGGGATTAAATGCAGCTAAGTATGCATTAGCTTAACCCCTTATCCCTAATCCTTAATTTTCAAAATCCCTGCTTTTTCATTATCTTCCAAAGATTCTCCGACATTGCCTCACTGTCTTTCTTCGTATAACGCACATCTGTAAAGACCTGCGCCAGCGTTTCCTTATTGTTCTCCAAGATGAACTGCTTGTTCTCAGGAAGCGATTCTTTATAGGCATACAACCGGTCAATGTCCTGAGGAGTATAATCATGATAAACCTCTTCGTGTACAATGGCCTCCAGCGGCAAACGGTCCACTTGTTCCGGCTGTTCGGCAGGCCATCCCACTGTGACTGTCGTGATGGGAAACACCAATTCCGGTAACTCCAACGCTTCGACAATCATCTGAGGGTTGTAAGTGGTAGTTCCCAGATAGCAAATGCCCAACCCCTTCTCCTCGGCAGCCACACAAAAAGTCTGTGCCACCAGCAAGGTATCGACAGCCCCCGTCACAAACCACTCAAAGTTGTTGTATCCCGGCTCAGCCTTACGTTGCTCACACCACTTGCTGAAGCGGCGCAAATCTATGCAGAAAGTAAGCACTACCGGCGCCGTCCGAACCATCGGCTGATTGAAATGTGCAGGCGCCAGTTTGGCTTTACGCTCTGCATCACGCGTCACAATCACACTATAAACCTGCATGTTCCCGACTGTAGAAGCCCGGAAAGAGGTTTCAAGCAAATCATTTAACAAATCAGCAGAAATATCCTTCTGCTGGTATTTTCGGATTGTTCTCCTTTGTTTCAAGCTTTCCATTCTTTCTTTTTTTGCAAAGATAATGTAATCCACGAACAATTCATTCAAGAGTTCACACTTTTTTTATCATCATATATCCGGAATAAAATACATCTTTTCAACAAGAAATGAACAATTATTATCTCTACGAGCAGATAAAAGTAACCTTATGTTCGACTAAACCGAGAACCTTTCAGCCCAACAAGTTGTTAATAAATTCCATTTTGGAAAACTTATTCGTTTACTCAAATCATTAAAACATTATAAACCAATAAATTAATAGCAATCAATAGAAAACTATACATCGGTTGATAAAAACATTCATTTTAATTTTGCCAAGTTGAAAAACATTCATAGCTTTGCAAATGCATTTGTTAACGATAAGTACAACTTCTACAACTTTACTTATTTGTAACTAATCCTAAGAGATACAACATTGTGGAAAAGAAAAATTATTCTTATGACGAAGCCTACGGAGAATCTTTAAAATACTTCCAAGGCGACGAGTTGGCTGCCAGAGTTTGGGTAAACAAATATGCAGTCAAAGATTCTTTCGGAAATATTTACGAAAAGTCTCCGGAAGACATGCATTGGCGAATAGCCAATGAGGTAGCCCGCATTGAGGCCAAGTACCCCAATCCATTAAGTTCAGAGGAATTTTTCGGCTTACTCGACCACTTCAAGTACATTGTTCCGCAAGGAAGCCCGATGACCGGAATCGGAAACAACTATCAGGTAGCCTCTCTGTCCAACTGCTTTGTTATCGGTGTGGACGGCGAAGCGGATTCTTATGGTGCCATCTTCAAGATAGACGAAGAACAAGTACAGCTGATGAAACGCCGTGGCGGCGTGGGACACGACTTATCCCATATCCGTCCGAAAGGTTCACCGGTAAAGAACTCGGCACTGACCTCCACCGGCTTGGTTCCCTTCATGGAACGCTATTCAAACTCTACACGCGAAGTAGCTCAAGATGGACGCCGCGGCGCACTGATGCTCAGCGTATCCATCAAACACCCCGACTCGGAAGCCTTCATCGATGCCAAGATGACTGAGGGCAAAGTGACCGGAGCCAACGTTTCCGTAAAACTGACCGACGACTTCATGCAGGCCGCCATCGAAGGCAAACCATATACACAGCAATATCCGATTGACGCCACAGAGCCGGCATTTCAAAAAGACATTGACGCATCCGCATTATGGAAAAAGATTGTGCACAATGCATGGAAATCGGCAGAACCCGGTGTATTGTTCTGGGATACCATATTAAAGGAATCCGTGCCCGACTGCTATGCAGACCTGGGCTACCGTACCGTATCCACCAATCCATGCGGCGAAATTCCACTGTGCCCGTACGACTCCTGCCGTCTGCTCGCCATCAACCTTTACTCATACGTGGTCAATCCGTTCAAGCCGGACGCCTACTTTGACTTTGAGCTATTCAAGAAGCATGTAGCTTTGGCCCAACGCATCATGGACGATATCATCGACCTTGAACTGGAGAAGATAGAGCGCATCATGAGCAAGATAGATGCCGACCCCGAAAGTGAAGACGTGAAACATACAGAACGCGTTTTGTGGCAGAAGATTTACAAGAAAAGCGCCCAAGGCCGCCGTACCGGTGTAGGTATCACGGCAGAAGGCGACATGCTTGCCGCCCTGGGATTGCGTTATGGCACTGAAGAGGCAACCGAATTCTCGGAGCAAGTACACAAGACGGTGGCACTCAACGCCTATCGCTCCTCCATAGAAATGGCCAAAGAACGCGGCGCATTCGAGGTATACGATACAGAACGCGAAAAGAACAACCCGTTCATCAACCGCCTGCGTGAAGCTGACCCGGAAATGTACGAGGAGATGAAGAAGTACGGACGCCGCAACATTGCCTGTCTGACCATCGCCCCGACCGGCACCACCAGCCTGATGACTCAAACCACCTCCGGTATCGAGCCCGTATTCCTGCCCGTGTACAAGCGCCGCCGCAAAGTGAATCCCAACGATACGAACGTCCATGTGGACTTCATCGACGAAACCGGAGATGCCTTTGAAGAATATATCGTGTTCCACCCCAAGTTCGTGACTTGGATGGAAGCACAAGGATACAACCCCGCCAAACGCTACACGCAGGAAGAAGTGGATGCCCTGGTAGAGAAATCACCTTATTATAAAGCAACCTCCAACGACGTGGACTGGCTGATGAAAGTCAAGATGCAGGGACGTATCCAAAAATGGGTGGACCACTCTATCAGCGTAACCATCAACCTGCCGAACGACGTAGACGAAGACCTCGTGAACCGTCTGTATGTAGAAGCATGGAAATCCGGCTGCAAGGGCTGTACGGTTTACCGCGACGGTTCGCGTTCCGGCGTGCTCATCTCTACCAAGAGCGACAAGAAGTCCGAGCTTCCCCCGTGCAAACCGCCTACAGTCGTTGAAACACGTCCCAGAATATTGGATGCAGACGTTGTCCGCTTCCAGAACAACAAGGAGAAATGGGTGGCATTCGTCGGCTTGCTGGACAATCATCCCTACGAAATATTCACCGGTGTGCTGGATGATGATGAAGGCATCATCCTGCCGAAGAATGTGGTGTCGGGCCACATCATCAAGAATGTGGATGAGCACGGAAACAAGCGTTACGACTTCCAGTTCGAGAACAAGCGCGGATACAAAGTCACCATCGAGGGGCTGTCCGAGAAGTTCAACAAAGAGTATTGGAACTATGCCAAGCTGATTTCCGGTGTATTGCGCTACCGCATGCCTATCGAGCAGGTCATCAAGCTGGTAGGTTCACTGCAACTGGACAGCGAAAACATCAACACCTGGAAGAACGGTGTGGAACGCGCCCTGAAGAAATACATCCAGGACGGCACGGAAGCCAAAGGCAAGAAATGCCCCAACTGCGGTAACGAAACACTGGTTTACCAAGAAGGTTGCCTCATCTGCAAGACGTGCGGAGCTTCCCGCTGTGGATAATCCCACGGCAAGCACAAACGTTTGCATAGGAATTTAAATGACTTAGATAACGGTAGCTGCATGATTATGAGGAATAATTTCTATACTTGCATAATCATTGCAGCTATTGCTACTTCTAAATCTAATATAATATGACACTAATATTCAATATCGAGTATCGCACCAGCTGGGGTGAAGAAGTCAGAGTCCTGGGTTCCATCCCGGAACTTGGCAACAACCAGCCCGACAAAGCCACCCCCCTGCACACTGTAGACGGCATTCACTGGACCGCGGAAGTGGATATCCAGATTCCCGGTAATGGAAGCGTCGAATACAGTTACCACATCTATCGAGATGGCAGAACCATACGGACAGAGTGGAACAGCCTGCCACGCATCCTGCACGTTGCAGACAATCCGAAGAAAGTTTACCGCATAGAAGATTGTTGGAAGAATCTGCCCGAGCAGCAGTATTTTTATACATCCGCTTTCACAGAATCCCTGCTGGCGCATCGCGAACGCAGTGCCGCCCCGAAAAGCTACAAAAAGGGGTTGCTGATAAAGGCGTACGCCCCCTGCATAGACAGTGACCATTGCCTGGCACTCTGCGGAAACCAGAAGGCGCTGGGTGACTGGAACCCGGACAAAGCTGCCCTTATGAGCGACATCGACTTCCCCGAATGGCAGGTAGAAGTGGATGCCGGCAAAATCAGCTTCCCGCTAGAGTATAAATTCGTCCTTTACAACAAGAAAGAGCGCCGTGCCGTGGCCTGGGAGAACAATCCCAACCGCTATATGGCCGACCCGCAGATAGCCGCCAACGAAACGCTGGCTGTCGGCGACCGTTATGTATACTTCAATCTTCCTGCATGGAAAGGTTCCGGAGTAGCCGTACCCGTATTCTCCCTGCGCTCCGAGAAAAGCTTCGGTGTAGGCGATTTCGGCGACTTGAAGCGCATGATTGACTGGGCAGTTGCCACCAATCAGAAGGCGGTGCAGATTCTGCCCATCAACGACACTACCATGACGCATACCTGGACAGACTCCTACCCTTACAGTAGCATCTCCATCTATGCCTTCCATCCCATGTACGCCGACCTGAAGCAGTTGGGCAGCTTGAAGGACAAGAAGGTGATGGCCGAATTCAACAAACGCCAGAAGGAACTGAATGCCCTGCCCGCCGTGGACTACGAAGCTGTGAACAAGACAAAGTGGGAATACTTCCACCTCATCTTCAAGCAGGAAGGGGAAAAGGTGCTGGCATCGGATGCTTTCCGTAATTTCTACGAAGCCAACAAGGAATGGTTGCAGCCATATGCCGTCTTCAGCTACCTGCGTGATGCCTACAAGACCCCGAATTTCCGCGAGTGGCCCAAGTATGCCACCTACGATGCCAAGGAGATAGAGACATTGTGCCGGCCGGACTCTGCCGACTATCCGCATATTGCCATCTACTACTACATCCAGTTCAATCTGCACCTGCAACTGCTTGCCGCCACCGAACATGCGCGCACCAACGGCGTAGTGCTGAAAGGCGACATCCCCATCGGCATCAGCCGCAACAGTGTGGAAGCCTGGAAGGAACCCCACTACTTCAACCTGAACGGCCAAGCCGGTGCACCGCCCGACGACTTCTCCGTGAACGGACAGAACTGGGGCCTCCCCACCTACAACTGGGATGTCATGGAAAAAGACGGTTATGCCTGGTGGATGAAACGTTTCCACAAAATGGCAGAATACTTCGATGCCTACCGCATAGACCACATCCTCGGCTTCTTCCGCATTTGGGAGATACCGATGCACGCCGTACACGGGCTGTTGGGACAATTCGTCCCCGCCCTGCCCATGACGCGCGAGGAGATAGAAAGCTACGGGCTGGCATTCCGCGAAGACTTCTTCCTGAAGCCCTATATCCATGAGTACTTCCTCGGACAAATCTTCGGCCCGCATACAGACTATGTGAAACAGACCTTCATAGAGCCGACAGACACGTGGGAGGTTTACCGCATGCGTCCCGAGTTCGACACCCAGCGCAAGGTGGAAGCCTACTTTGCCGGAAAAACGGACGATGACAGCATCTGGATTCGTGACGGGCTTTACGCCCTTATCAGCGATGTGCTGTTCGTACCCGACCGCAACAATCCGCACGAATACCATCCGCGCATCGGCGTGCAGCACGACTACATCTACCGCGCACTGAACGATTGGGAAAAGGCTGCCTTCAACCGGCTGTATGACCAGTACTACTATCACCGCCACAACGACTTCTGGGGACAGCAAGCCATGAAGAAACTGCCGCAACTGACACAGTCCACGCGCATGCTGGTATGCGGTGAGGACTTAGGCATGATTCCCGATTGCGTGGCATGGGTGATGAACGACCTGCGTATCCTTTCCCTGGAGATACAACGTATGCCGAAAGACCCGAAACAAGAATTCGGCCACACAGACTGGTATCCATACCGTTCGGTCTGCACCATCTCCACGCACGACATGTCTACCCTGCGCGGCTGGTGGGAAGAAGACTTCCAACAGACGCAGCGTTACTACAACACCATGCTCGGGCACTACGGTGCCGCACCGGCAACGGCCACGCCGGAGCTCTGCGAAGAAGTGGTTCGCAATCACCTCCATAGCAACTCCATCCTCTGCATCCTCTCCCTGCAAGACTGGATGTCCATGGACGGCAAATGGCGCAACCCGAACGTGCAGGAAGAACGCATCAATATTCCTGCCAACCCGCGGCACTACTGGCGCTGGCGCATGCACCTGACACTGGAACAACTGATGAAGGCAGAAAGCCTGAACGAGAAAATAAGGAGCATGATAGAAAGCACCGGAAGATAAGAAAGGATTCTTAACAAAGGGTTATTTTAGGCACGGATTACATGGACAATCACGGATAATATTGAAAGCAACCGTGATAACCCGTATAATTCCGTGCCTAAAATAGTTCGATAAGTTTATTCCGACCCTCACATAATTGTATTCTATAAAAAACAATTTCGCGCTATTTTTATATTTTACAGAATACAATCCGCAACCTGAATCGTAATAACCGGATACTGATTTGCCCGTACCACAAAATATCAGTAAGTTTGCAGAAAACAATCTACAAGTAATGACCAGTTATATTTTCCTTGACACGCTTCGCTTCTTCGCCCATCACGGCGTGGGTGAACAAGAAACCGTGGTAGGCAATGAGTTTACCGTCAGCCTGCGCCTGCAAGTTGATATCCGGCGTGCGGCAGAAACGGACGACGTAGCCGACACCGTGAGCTATGCCGATGTACATACAGCTGTGAAGGCAGAGATGGACATTCCTTCCAAACTATTGGAACATGTATGCGGGCGAATTATAAACCGATTGTTCCACGACTTCCCACAGATAGAAGAAATAACCCTCAAGCTGGCAAAGCGCAATCCACCGATGGGCGCGGATATAGAGGCTGCAGGAGTGGAAATATGCCAACGCCGCGGAGAATGACAGATTGCCGAATCACCCCATTCACTATTGATACACAGACACTTCCCACTGCAAAGACACTGCATGCTTTTTGCAGTGGCGCTGCAAACGGTTTGCAGTAACACTGCACATATATTTGCAGTAGTACTGCAACAGCTTTGCAGTAACGCTGCAACAGATATGCAGTAGCACTGCAAAATGTATACAGAAGTTCTGCAGTGAGCATGCAGCAACTTTTCTGCCGTAGAATACAACCATTGATACCAATATTCCGTACCTTTGCCCCATCATCAACAAAAAGTCAATGAGAAACGCTATACAACGACTGGCATTACTCCCCATCGTCGCTCTCTTCCTGCTACCGGCCGCTTGCTATCAAATACAGCTCCGAGTTTCATTGGAGAAATGCCCTCTACCTGCCCACCCCTTACGACTTTACAAACCCATACAACTATGCAGACTTCAGAAGGAATGAACTATTGAAAATAAACCTCACAGAGTTCCGCTTCCCCTACCAATACCTCAACGACATAGAATGGGCAGATTCACCAACACCATTATTGTGCAACTCTATGACTTCAAACGGCAAGGGTGGGCTATCGCACCAGTGTGGGCTGTCCATGAACGAAGGGTAGCGATAGATTAAGAATGCCCAGTAGAACCGAGTTTCATCCTTATTTTTGCCGTTTCCGCTTCTTTGCCGATTCCACCGCTTCGGCCACCACCGGCTTATTTGCAAACCGCTTGGTGTAGTTGCTGTAATCGGGAACAGTGCGTTCATACGTCGGGTCGACAAACAACGGGCTGGAAATGATATGGTCTGCCGTACTGCGGTTGCAGCAGAACACGATGTTCTCCACACCGGCAAGGCGGGTCAACGCCTTCACATCCGTATCGTGCGGCTGAAGGGTCATCGGGTCGGTGAAAAAGAAAAGATAGTCAATCTCTCCGTCCACAATGCGCGAGCCCATCTGCTGGTCACCGCCCAAAGGACCGGATTTAAGGATAGTGAAATCCCACTCCACATCAGGATGTTTCTCCCGGAGGGCTTCGAGGATAAGGGTACCCGTGGTACCCGTACAATAGAATTTATGCCCCATCAGCAATTCCGAGTTCCACAGTACCCACTCGATGAGGTCTTTCTTCATGGCGTCGTGTGCCACTAATCCGATTTTTCTAACTAGTTTTTCCATAATTCAAAACCTTTAATAGATTGAACAATTATAAAAGGCAACAGTTCCTACAATTGGGAAAAGAATTTCTTTCCATGCAGATAAAACTGCGCCAATATACTGTTTTTTGTCCGTTCCGGTATTACGGCAAGCGTAGTTTTTTTCAGATTCTCTTTGCGGGACGCTGCTAATGAAGTGCGGAGGGAGTGGTAGGCACGGCGCGCACGGAATACGGCCAAAGCATTGGGTAACTGGCCTTTCAGCATGAAACTGAACGCAGCCACATAATCGAGCACCGCACGTACACGCATCACGGACGCCAAGTCCTCCTGCGGCAGATTCTTATAAAGCATGACAAGGTTATTACGAAAATTGAGGAAGGTCTTGCGCGGATTCTCCTTCTTCAAAGTGGCCCCTCCCACATGAAATACCACACTCTGCGGTATACATGCCAACTGTCTGCCACGGGCACGAAGCCGCCAACATAAATCTATCTCCTCCATGTGGGCAAAAAAACGTCCGTCCAGCCCACCCACTTCCCGGTAGTCTGCCAGACGGATGAACAGAGCCGCCCCCGTAGCCCAGAAAATGGGTATCACCGTGTCGTATTGCCCCTTGTCCTCTTCTACCACGCCCATAATACGGCCGCGGCAGAAGGGATAGCCATAGCGGTCGATGAAACCTCCCGCAGCTCCGGCATATTCAAACTGCCCCTTGTTACGCCAACTGCGTATCTTCGGCTGGCAAGCGGCCGTCTCCGGATAGGCATCCATATACTCTGCCAACGGGACAAGCCAGTGCTCGGTGACCTCTACATCGGAGTTGAGCAGCACTACATATTCTGCCTCCACCTGCTTCAATGCCAGATTGTATCCGTCGGCAAAACCGTGGTTCTCTTCCAGCAGAATCAAGTGCACAGAAGGAAACTCGCGACGGAGCATTGCCACGGAAGCATCCGTAGAGCCATTGTCCGCCACATACACCACAGCACCATCCACCTCCGAAAAACGCACAACAGAGGGAAGGAAGGAACGGAGCATATCACATCCGTTCCAATTCAATATGACAACAGCAATCTTATCCATGTTGCACAGATTCTTTTCGTTTATTTTTCCAGCGTTTATGAGACCAGAACCAATAAGCCGGTTCGCGCCGGATGGTCTGCTCCAGACGACGGGCGAAGCACTCGGTTATCTCGCCATCCGCCGTCTGCTTGGGAGTTTCGGTAACCAAATCGAAGAGCACTTTGCAATATCCCCTGGATGTCCGTTCCAATTCACAATAAAAGACGGGGAAGTCCATCAGCTTGGCAATGCGCTCGGCGCCATCCATGAACACGGTGTCCTGATTCAAGAAAGTGGTCCAATAATGGGCCTCGCTGCGGTTGGGCGACTGGTCTGTAATCAGGCCGATGGCTATCCGCCTGCCTTCACGGCGAAGCTTTATCACTTCGCGTGCCGTGGAATGTTTCGCCACATTGTATCCTCCGAACCGGGCGCGGATATGCTTAAACATCTCGTCCAGATACTTATTGCTTAGCGGTTTGTACACCTGCACCGGGATGTCGCCCGGATGCATGATGGCCCCCATGCCTATAATCCACTCAAAATTGGCATAATGGGGAATCAACAGTACAATGCCTCCATGCTTCTCTATCATGGCAAGGTATTCTTCCTTATTATCATACTTCATCCGGCGGCAGAGCTCCTCGAAAGACATGCGCAGCATCTTCACCTCTTCCAGCATATAGTCGCAGATATAATGGTAGAACTTGCGCTCTATCTCCATCAATTCGGTTTCCGACTTCTCCGGAAAGGAATTGCGAAGGTTGCGGCGAACGACTTTCTTCCGATAATGCACGACGTGGCGCATCAGGAAGTACAGCCCGTCAGACAATGCATAAAGCGCCCGGAAAGGCAGAAGTGCCACAAGCCACATGCCCGCATAAGTCAACCAATAGACAATTTTTGATTTCACTTCGTCAGTTATGAGTTATAAGTTATGAGTTATTTGTTGCAAAGGCGGCATTCCTCATTCCATTGCTCCCAAGAGTGCGGTGCCGTCGGCATTGAAATCGCCCAGGCGCACAGACACGAGCTGGTTGTCCAAGGCAGTATCATGAGGGACTTCCACACGGATATAATTGGGAGTGAAGCCGTGCATCGGCAGTCCGGGTTTGGGACGTTCCAGCAACACCGGCATCGTCTGCCCGATATGGCGCGCATAAAAAGCACGGGTCTTTTCGTCCGAAAGCTCCAGCAATTGCTGGCTCCTGCGGTGCTTTTCTTCGGGTGCCACCACGTGGTCTATCTTCAAGGCTTGCGTGCCGGGACGCTCAGAATAGCTGAAGACATGGAGCTGCGTCACGTCCAGGCTCTTGATAAACTCATAAGCCTGCCCGAAATACTCCTCCGTCTCTCCACGGGTACCCACAATCACGTCTACCCCTATAAAGGAATCGGGCATCACTTCCTTTATCTTCTTTATCTTCGAGGCAAACAAGGCGGTATCGTAACGGCGTCGCATCAGCTTCAGCACCTCGTCACTGCCCGACTGCAGCGGTATATGGAAATGAGGCATGAAACGCCGGGAACGGGACACGTATTCTATGATTTCATCTGTCAGCAGATTCGGCTCGATGGAGGATATGCGGTAACGCTCAATGCCTTCCACCTCGTCCAGCGCCTTCACCAAGTCGAAGAAAGTCTCACCGGTAGACTTGCCGAAGTCTCCGATATTGACGCCGGTCAATACAATTTCCTTTCCACCTTCGGCAGCCGCCTGGCTGGCCTGCTCCACCATAGAAGCAATGCTGCCGTTACGGCTACGTCCGCGGGCAAAGGGAATGGTGCAATAGGAACAATAATAATCGCAGCCGTCCTGCACTTTCAGGAAGAAGCGTGTCCGGTCGCCACGCGAACAAGACGGGGCAAACGAACGTATATCCTTCAAAGCGGAAGTGTAGGCCTCGCCGGTCTCGTGCTTCTGTAGATTGCCCAGGTAGTGGAGCAGGTCCTTCTTCTGCTCGGCTCCCAGCACGACGTCCACACCTTCTATCTTTGCCACCGTCTCCGGTTTCAGCTGGGCATAGCAACCGGTCACCACGACAAATGCACCCGGATGTTGCTTCACCAGTTTGTGGATGGCCTGGCGGCACTTCTTGTCTGCCACTTCCGTCACCGAGCAGGTATTCACTACACAAATATCCGCTTTCTCACCCTTGCGCGCCGTACGTACGCCCGCTTCCCGCAAAATTTTACCGATAGTAGAGGTCTCCGAGAAGTTCAGTTTGCACCCCAACGTATAGTAAACCGCCGTCTTATCTTGAAATATATTGGTATCTATCATGAGCTTATAAACACATTTATGCTGCAAATATATACATTATTAATCTATTTTTCCTACTTTTGCACACTCAACTAAAATTTGTGCAATGATACAAGAGAACTTTATCAAACTATACGAGCATAGTTTCCGCGAGAATTGGGACCTCCCCTGCTATACCAACTATGGAGAAAACGAGAGCTATACTTATGGCGAAGTGGCACAAGAAATAGCCAGACTGCATCTTATTTTCAAGTACTGCCAACTGCGCCGCGGCGACAAGATAGCCGTCATCGGCAAGAACAATGCCCGCTGGTGCATCGCCTATATGGCCACCATCACCTACGGTGGTATCGTAGTCCCCATTCTGCAAGACTTCAACCCCAATGATGTCCATCATATCGTAAACCACTCCGAATCAACGTTCCTCTTCACCAGCGATGCCATTTGGGAACATCTGGAAGAAGAACGGCTTACTGGACTTCGCGGTGTGTTCTCGCTGAGCGACTTCCGCTGTCTGTATCAGCGGGACGGCGAAACCATCCAGCGTTTCCTCAAGCATCTGGGCGATGAGATGGAAGCGACCTACCCGAACGGGTTCCGTAAGGAAGACATCGTTTACACGGACCTTTCCAACGACAAGGTCATGCTGCTGAATTATACCTCGGGCACCACCGGATTCAGTAAGGGCGTCATGCTGACGGGAAACAACCTGGCCGGCAACGTCACCTTCGGCATACGTACCGAGCTGCTGAAGAAAGGGGACAAAGTGCTCTCTTTCCTGCCTTTGGCACATGCATACGGCTGCGCATTCGATTTCCTTACCGCCACGGCCGTCGGCACACACGTCACACTGTTGGGAAAAGTGCCTTCCCCAAAGATTCTGATGAAAGCTTTCGAGGAAGTGAAACCCAACCTGATTATCACCGTCCCCCTTGTCATTGAAAAGATATACAAGAATGTCATACAGCCCATCATCAACAAAAAGACCATGAAATGGGCGCTCAGCATTCCCTTGCTCGACGGACAGATATACGGGCAAATCCGCAAGAAACTGATTGACGCACTGGGCGGACGTTTCAAGGAAGTCATCATAGGAGGCGCAGCCATGAACCCGGAAGTGGAAGAATTCTTCCACCGCATCAAGTTCCCCTTCACCATCGGCTACGGCATGACTGAATGTGCCCCTCTCATCAGCTATGCTCCCTGGAATGAATTCGTCCCGACTTCCTCCGGACGGGTACTCGACATCATGGAAGCCCGTATCTGCAAGGAAAACCCGGACGACAAACTCGGCGAAATACAAGTACGTGGCGAGAACGTGATGACGGGTTATTACAAAAACCCCGAAGCCACCAAAGAAGTCTTCACCGAAGACGGATGGCTTCGCACCGGCGACTTGGGTACACTGGACGACGACAACAACCTATACATACGCGGACGCAGCAAGACCATGATTCTCAGTTCCAGTGGACAGAATATCTTCCCCGAAGAGATAGAAGCACGGCTCAACAACATGCCTTTCGTCCTGGAAAGTCTTGTCATCGAACGGAATAAAAGACTGGTAGCGCTGGTTTATGCCGACTATGAAGCCCTGGATTCCTTGGGACTAAACCAGCCGGATAACCTTAAAACCATCATGGATGAGAATCTCAAAAATCTGAATAACAGCGTGGCAGCCTACGAAAAAGTAAGCCAAATCCAACTTTATCCGACAGAATTTGAGAAAACGCCCAAAAGAAGTATCAAGAGATACTTATACAACAGCATTGCCGAAGATTAATATGTTGTAAAACATATAGATAGGGATAAAAACAGCCGAAGCTCCAAAAAAAATATAAAAAAAGTTGGGGTTTCGAGAACAACATATTCAAAAAGTACATACCTTTGCAACGTTTTAATAAAGCAATTGATTGTATTACGTTTTAAAAGTAAAGAAAATGAAAAAATTAGTTTTGATGGCTGCAGCTATCGTAGCAGTATCTTTCGCATCTTGTGGCAACAAAGCAGCTAACGCTGAACAAGCAACTGCAGATTCTATCCGTATCGCTGACTCAATCGCAGCTGTAGAAGCAGCAGCAGCTGAAGCCGCAGCAGCAGCCGCAGCAGCTGACACTGTAGCAGTAGATAGCGCAGCTGTTGTAGCTGAATAATTTCAGTACAACACTCGAGAGAATTGAAAGTCTGACGTGCATACAAGCACACCAGACTTTTTTTATGTCTTATCCTCTCCTTCTGTTCCCTTCCAATTGTTAAGTCTTGGTCTTATTTCACAAAAAAGGGTATTATATGGCAGATAAATGATAAAGTATAGTGCATATACCAAATAAAAGCCGTTACTTTGCATCAACAAAACAATAAGAGGTTTATTACGATCTACGTTTCACTATGTTTCTCCTCGATTAGCCACATTGAGAATTTTCATTTCTGACTACAACTTCCTAAGACTCCTTTATTGAATTATTAATTTTTTATTTTTGTATTTTATGAATATGTACATTGGAAACCTTAGCTACAACGTTAGGGAATCAGATTTGAGACAAGTAATGGAAGAGTATGGAACAGTAGAATCAGTAAAACTGATTATGGACCGTAATACAAACAGATCAAAAGGTTTTGCCTTCGTAGAGATGCCCGAAGCTGCTGAAGCCCAACAAGCAATCAACAAACTGAATGGAGCAGAATATGTAGGCCGCCAAATGGTAGTGAAAGAAGCATTGCCAAGAAACTAAAAGAATTATTGGCTGACAATAAGGCAAAGAGCATACCCCTGAGTGGATATGCTCTTTTTTTTGCATTAGTAACCTCGTAAAGAGACACAAGAGTATTCTTGCCAAACCTCTATACCACGCGCGTAAACCTCTACTTCAGATTCGTAAACCTCTATAACCGCAGCTTTACGTATCCCTCAATAAGCTCACACACATACGCTCCGAACATAGAAAAGCCCGGTCCTTTATCAGAACCGGGCTTCCTTATCATTATGAAGTCTTTTCTTATGCTTCTTCAGCAACTACTTCGAAAGGAATTTCTACAGAAACTTCCTTGTGCAGCTTAACGATAGCCTTGTAGTTACCAACTTCTTTCACTGCGTCCTTAACAACGATAATCTTACGATCGATGTTGTGACCCAATTTAGCCAACTCTTCAGCAATCTGGATGTTACCAACAGAACCGAAGATAGTACCAGTAGAGCTAACCTTAGTAGCAATCTTCAATGATACGCCTTCCAGCTTAGCAGCCAGTTCTTCAGCATCCTTTTTGATTTTCTCCAGCTTGTGAGCACGTTGTTTCAGCTCTTCAGCCAACATTTTCTTTGCAGCCGGTGAAGCGATGACAGCTTTACCAGTCGGGATGAGGTAGTTACGACCGTAACCAGACTTTACTGTTACGATGTCGTTCTTATAACCCAAGTTTACAATGTCTTCTTTCAATATAATTTCCATACTTTCCTCCTCCTATTATTTCATCATGTCAGTTACATAGGGCAGCAACGCCAAGTGACGTGCTCTCTTCACAGCTTGAGCTACACGACGTTGGAACTTCAAAGAAGTACCGGTAATACGACGCGGAAGGATTTTACCTTGCTCATTCAAGAATTTCTTCAAGAATTCGGGATCTTTGTAGTCGATGTACTTAATACCGCTCTTTTTGAAACGGCAGTATTTTTTCTTCTTAACGTCTACTGAGGGCGGAGTTAAATATCTGATTTCTGATTGAACTTGTTGTGCCATGATTAATCCTCCTTTTTAGTTGATTTAACACTTCTTCTCTTCGCAGCATATTCAGCAGCGTACTTGTCTTGCTTGAAAGTCAAGAAACGGATAACGCGCTCGTCACGACGGAAGTTTATTTCCAGTTTCTCAATGACAGTAGGTTCTGCATTGAACTCAATCAGCTGATAGAAACCGGTTGACTTCTTCTGGATAGGATATGCCAGCTTCTTCAGTCCCCAGTTTTCTTCATTTACAATCTCAGCACCTTCAGCAGTAAGGATGCCTTTGAATTTTTCTACCGCTTCCTTCATCTGAACATCAGACAAAACGGGAGTCAAAATGAAAACGGTTTCGTATTGATTCATACTCGTTTAATTAAATAAATAAATTATTCGTTTTAAAAATGCGGTGCAAAGGTAGACATTTTATTTTGAACTACAAACATTTAATGTTTTTTTGTGTAGGGATATAGGAATTGTCTTCGGCTTGCACTATCTTTGCAAAGTTGTTTAAACAATAATTTCATGATAGAGCAATTCAACTTTGATATCCGCCTTATCTTTGCCATACTGAACGGTAAAGTGTCGGCTGCCATTAACCGAAAGCTGTCCCGCAACTTCCGCCAGAACGGTTTGGAGATTACTCCGGAACAGTGGACCGTCCTCATCTTCTTATGGGAAAAGGACGGGGTGACGCAACAAGAGTTGTGTAATGCAACTTTCAAAGACAAGCCCAGCATGACGCGCTTGATAGACAATATGGAGCGTCAGCATCTCGTCGTGCGCATATCGGACAAGAAAGACCGCCGAACCAATCTGATACATCTGACCAAGGACGGCAAGGAGCTGGAAGAACGCGCGCGCGTCATTGCCAACCAGACCCTCAAAGAAGCCTTGAAAGTCATCACCATCGAAGAGCTCAGTGTGAGCCAGGAGGTGCTGAGGAAGATTTTCTTCAATACGAAGGACTAAGATATAGGGATTAGGGGTTAAGGATTAGAGATTAAGGGAGGAGAAAACAAGGGGATGAAGCGTCATTTTTCATTCCTCATCTTCCATTCTTTATTAAAATATGGATTTTTTGCAAAAATAATTTCGCTTGTTAAAGAATTATGCTTTTCTTTGTGACAAGAATACGAAAGAATATAATAATCTAATTAAAATACACACACATGAAAGGCTTATTAAAAAATCTGGGATTGATATTAGTCGTAATAGGAGCTGTAATCCTGGTTGCATGTTCTTTTACCGGCAATGTTAACAACAATGCCATCTTGGGCAGTTCTGCCGTTTTGGTTGTAGTGGGATTGATTTCCTACATTGTCATCAACAAGAGAATTGTCGACTAATATCAAAAGAAAAGAAATAAAGAAGGCGGTTAGCATATACATGCAAACCGCCTTTTTTATTTTCTCTCCCCCAGAGGAGCCGAGTCTCATCAAGACTCAGCTTCCGGAGTAATCAGTTTATATCCTTTTCCGTGAATGTTGATGATTTCAATCGAATCATCTTCTTTCAGGTGCTTACGCAGCTTTGTGATATATACATCCATACTACGTGCATTGAAATAGTTGTCATCAATCCAAATAGTCTTCAACGCAAAGTCACGCTGCAGAATTTCGTTGGCATGTGCACAAAGCAAGCCCAGCAGTTCGGATTCTTTGGTGGTCAGTTTAGTCTGCTTCTCGGCAGTCGCCAGAATCTGTTTCTGCGTGTCGAATGTAAACTTACCAATCTTATAGATGTTGCTCTCCTTGTTCTTCTTTCCGCGAACACGTCTCAGGATAGCTTCAATTCTGAAAGTCAGCTCTTCCATACTGAAGGGCTTGGTGATGTAGTCATCGGCACCAATCTTGAAACCTTCCAGAATATCTTCCTTCAATGTTTTTGCCGTCAAGAAGATAATAGGTATTTCGGCATTGGCCGCACGCACTTCTTGTGCCAGTGTGAATCCGTCTTTCTTCGGCATCATCACATCAAACACACACAAGTCATATTTATTCTTCAGGAAAGCCTTGTATCCTGCTTCTCCATCGGGATATAACTCGGCAGCGTAACCTTTTGCCTGTAAATATTCTCTTAAAAGCATGCCAAGATTTTCATCATCTTCGCACAATAAAATACGCAGTTTCTCGTCCATATCAATCAATTTTTTAATAAAGGTAATGCAATAATAAATTTAGTTCCTACGTTCAGTTCACTTTCTGCCCGGATAGTTCCCTTATGATCCATGATAATCTTCTTCACATAAGCCAGTCCCAAGCCGAAGCCTTTCACATCGTGCAGATTACCTGTATGCACGCGATAGAACTTCTCGAATATCTTTTTCAAATTCTCCTTCTTGATGCCGATGCCGTTATCTTGGATGGAAATCATCAGTTTGCCAGGCTCATTCCAAGTCTTCACCGTCAGTTGCAGATCCGCATCCGGACGTTTATACTTCACTGCATTATCCATGAGATTGAAAATCACATTGGTGATATGCATCTCATCGGCAAAAATGGCAGAGTTGGTAGCTTTAAGCTCCGATTCAATCTTTCCATTATAACGCTCCACTTTCAGTGTAAACGTGTTGATAACACCCGCTATCAGCTCGTTGGCATCCAGTTCCTTATTCTTCAAAGTAGCCTTCTGACGGTCAAACATCGACATCTGAAGCACTTTTTCTACCTGGAACCTCAAGCGCTTCGTTTCATCGTTGATGACACCCGATATATGCTGGAACATAGTCGGAGACTTGCCCACAGCCGGGTCTTTCAACATCTGTGCCGCCAGAGAAATCGTCGATATCGGCGTCTTGAACTCGTGCGTCATATTGTTGATGAAATCATTCTTCATCTCCGTCAGCTTCTTCTGGCGGAATACGATGTAAATCGTAAAGATGAACGTCACCAGCAGTACAAAAGTAAATATCATCGACGGTATCATAAACCTGACCGAATCGAAGATATAATCCTTCTTTCCCGGAAAATGTATCTTGACGATACTCATACGGGCTGGTGGGTCATTCAAAAACAATGGCTGCGAATAAGAGCTTTCACTCCCTGCATCGCTATAATCCGCACAACGGTATACCTCCCGACCTTCCCGGTCTATCACCTTGAAGTGATAATCCATATCACCGAGACCATTCTCTATCAGACCTGCTTTTAGATACTGGTCCAGACTTTTGAGATTAACACGCTCCTCAATCGGCTTGTCGCTGGCATTGTATACCATCTGCAACACCACCTCGTCTACCAATGCACGCTGGTAAAGATAGCGGTTTTTAAGCATCTCTATCTGCGAGCGTGAAGTCTGAGGAATGGTTTTTGCTCCATGTTTGCGTGAAATCATTGCTCTTGGCAATTCAGAAGGCTCGTTACTGAAAGTTTTCAATTCCACCGAAGAACGGACACTGCCATCCGGAGCTGTCATCACAAACCGCTGGGTACGCATCACTCCGCTACTGCTCTGCGATTGTTCCCACGCCTTCTTTTCTGCCTCGGAGATATCCTCATTCAGCCAACGCACAACCTCTGCGGACTCTGCCTCTTTCGAAGCAGCCATCAACGCACGCTTCACCGATTCATCAAATTGTCCGTTACGCATCTTCACCATTTCCTCAATATAGCTTATCTGCAGATACAGCAAACTAAGGAAGGAAAGCCCCATAACAACACCTAATATCCATATAGTTGACTTTTTCATAGTCACAAAATTAACACTCCCTAATTAACACTCCTAACCAATTAACCTGATTTAACCGGACGTTCTCGTAAATTAACCGAAGACCATTTTTTAGGTTGTATTATGAGCATTATAACAAAAACACAAGCCTTTGGTTTGCAAATTTAATAAAAAATTAATCATTCAATTCACAATTCTGCATGTTCTTAATCTACGTTAATGAAAAAAGCCGTTATTACTTGCCATGAAGTAACAACGGCTTTAACAATTGTTATATTAGCAACCGGTAGTTACAACAGCCAAACTACCAACCCCTGAAAATCATTCTTCAGCTTGCTTTGCCTCAAATTCCTTAATCAGTTTATCCTGCACATCACTCGGAACGAGTTCATAGCTGGCAAACTTCATGATGAACGAAGCACGTCCACCGGTCAGTGAGCTAAGTGCCGTAGAGTAGGATGACATTTCCTTCAAAGGCACCTTAGCACTCAGTTTTTCGTAACCGGCCTCGCTGCTCATACCCATAATCATGGCACGGCGTCCCTGCAAGTCCCCCATCACATCACCCATCTTGTCCGACGGAACAAATACTTCCACGTCATAAATGGGTTCTAGAATCTTCGGACCTGCATTCTTGAACGCTTCGCTGAACGCATTCCGTCCCGCCAGCATAAAGGAGATTTCATTGGAGTCAACCGGATGCATTTTTCCGTCATATACGATGACACGTACATCGCGAGCATACGAACCAGTCAACGGTCCCTGCTCCATACGTGACATGATACCCTTCAAGATGGCCGGCATGAAACGTGCATCAATGGAACCACCCACAATACTATTGACGAATACCAGCTTGCCACCCCATTCCAATGGAACTTCTTCGGTACCCTTGACGTTCATCTTGAACTCCTGACCATTGAATTTATAGGTTTCGGGCAACGGCATGCCTTCGTAGTAAGGCTCAACAATCAGATGAACTTCACCGAACTGGCCTGCACCACCCGACTGCTTCTTATGGCGATAATCCGCACGGGCAGCTTTGGTAATCGTTTCGCGATACGGTATTCTCGGTTCTTCAAACTTGATTTGCAGTTTTTCATTGTTTTCCAGACGCCACTTCAAGGTACGCAAATGGAATTCACCTTGTCCGTGTACAATAGTCTGACGCAATTCTTTAGACTGGTCTATCACCCACGTCGGGTCTTCCTCTCGCATACGGTTCAAAGCAACCATCATCTTTTCTGTATCCGACTCGTTCAACGGCTTGATAGCACGTGAGTATTTGGAGTTCGGATATTTAATGAAGTTGAAACGGTTTTCAGAGCCCTTACCGTTCAATGTATTGCCGGTATGTACATCCTTCAGTTTCACTGTACAGCCGATGTCACCGGCTACCATTTCCTCTACCTTGATACGGTTGGCACCGGCACAAGCATAAATCTGCGCGATGCGTTCCTTGGAACCGCGGTCTGCATTGGTAAAATCATCACCTTCGTGCACTTTACCACTCATAACCTTGAAGTATTGAACATCACCGATATGCGGCTCAACGGCAGTCTTGAAGAAATACAAGGAAGTCGGTCCGTTAGAATCCGGCTTCACCACCTCACCGCGTGTATTGTGCACCGGTGGCATTTCGTCCACAAACGGCACCACATTACCCAGGAACTCCATCAGACGGCGTACACCCATATCCTTGCCGGCACAGACGCAGAATACCGGGAACATACCTCGTGAAGCCAGTCCCTTGCGGATACCTTCGCGCATTTCGTCTTCTGTCAAAGAGTCCTGCTCAAAGAATTTTTCCATCAGGCCTTCGTCATGTTCGGCTGCAGCTTCTACCAAAGCCTTGTGCAGTTCTGTAGCCTTTTCCATTTCTTCGGCCGGAATTTCTTCAATAATGGGAGCGCCACCTTCGGGTCCCCACGAATATTTTTTCATCAAAAGTACATCGATCAACGAATTGAAGTTCGGTCCGGTAGCCAGCGGATATTGCACGGGCACCACCTTCGGACCGTATATGGTTTGCAACTGCTCAAGCACCATATCATAATCGCACTTTTCATTATCGAGCTGGTTTACCAGGAAAATAACCGGTTTGCCCAGTTTCTCGGTGTAGCGGAAATGGTTCTGCGTACCTACCTCGGGACCGTATTGCCCGTTCAGCAGCAGAATGGCAGTATCTGTAACGTTGAGCGCCGTCATGGCAGCCCCTACAAAGTCATCACTACCCGGGCAGTCAATGATATTCAGTTTCTTGCCGTTCCACTCCACATGGAAAACGGTGGAAAACACAGAATAGCCGTATTCCTGCTCCACCGGGAAGTAATCGCTGACTGTATTCTTGGCAGTAATCCTGCCGCGACGTTTTATAATACCACTCTCAAAGAGCAGCGCTTCCGTGAGAGTGGTTTTACCCGAGCCGTCATTGCCAAGGAGGGCAATGTTCTTAATTTCATTCGTCTGATATACTTTCATGATATATTAAGATTTTAAGTGAATAACCTGACATACGATGATGCCGTTAACTTTTTGTGAGGCGCAAATTAGGCATTAATTCAAAGAAAAGCAACATCGGGAAGCATGTTATATAACACACTTCCTCCACCAACAAAGAATATAATGTTCTTCTGCCAATAAACTGCCCGAATTCACAAGTCATCCAACTTCTTGGACGGCTTAAATATTTCTTATAACTTTGCAGGAAAAAGAATCCCCCCCGAAAACCATGAACAAACTACTGTTAACAGCACTGCTCGTTCTATGTCCATATTGGGCAATGGGACAGTCCAACCAAAAAACAACCAGGAAAGCCCCTCTCATCGGCATTTCCTGCTCACATCCGGGCCGAAGCTCATCTACACAGATGACGTATACCGAGTCTGTAATCCAGGCAGGTGGAACACCTATACTGATTTCCATCACTACCGATAGCCTTGTCTTGACAGACATTGCCAACCGGCTGGACGGTATCATTCTGATAGGAGGAGGAGACATCCACCCTTCCTATTTCAATGAATCGCCCATCGAACAGCTGGGAGAGGTGGACTCCCTGCGTGATGTATACGACATGGCACTCATCCGCCTGGCTACCCGGCGTAACATTCCGATGTTTGGCATCTGCCGGGGAGAACAGTTAATCAATGTAGCTTTCGGTGGAACCCTTTATCAGGATATCCCTACCCAGCATCCCGACACCACTGTCTGCCACCAGCAGCAGGAACCGAGCAGTATACCAACTCATACCGTCCACCTCACTCCCGGTTCTGCCATGGCATCCATAACCGGACAGACACAACTTTTCACCAATACTCACCATCACCAGGCGGTCAAGCAAGTTGCCCCGGGATTCAGCGTAACGGGTTGGTCGTCAGACAGTATTCCCGAAGCTATAGAGTCTTCCCACGAATATCCGATATGGGGTGTGCAATTCCATCCCGAAGCTCTGGCTACGGCAGGCGACAGCATCTCTGCCAGATTCTTCTATTTTCTGGTTCAAAAGGCAGCTACCTACCGGCATGCCAAAGAGATTCACCGCCGCATCCTCTCCCTCGACACGCATACAGACACCCCACTTGATTTTGACGTTTCCTATAATATAGGTACGCGCGAAAAAACGCAGGTTTGCCTGCCCAAGATGCGAGAAGGAAAATTGGATGGACAATACCTGGCATGCTGGGTGCGCCAAGGCCCGTGCGATGAAGAGAACAGTCTGAAAGCCATTGACCGAGTGGATGAGTTGATACGCCACATCTACCGACAAGTGGAGATGAACGGGGAGCAATGTGCCATAGCCCGCACGCCCGATGATTTGTCCAGGCTCAAGACCGAAGGAAAGAAAGCTTTTTATATTGGCATCGAAAACGGATACGGCATCGGCAAGGATTTGAAGAATATCACCCGTTTCCATGATGCAGGCGTTACCTACATCACCCTTTGCCACACCCGCAACAATGACATCTGCGACAGTTCTTCGGACACGACTGCCCGTTGGAACGGCTTAAGTCCTTACGGTAGAAAAGTGGTGAAAGAAATGAACCGGCTGGGAATAATGATAGACCTTTCCCATGCAGCCGAAAGCACCTTCTGGGATGTACTGAAATATTCAAAAGCACCGGTCATAGTCTCCCACTCCTCTGCAAGCGCCATCTACAGACACGACCGCAATCTGACCGACGAACAGCTACGCGCCCTTGCCGCACATGGCGGTGTGGCTCAAGCCTGCCTGGTAGACGAGTTCCTGAACCCGGATGCCAAGAAAACCAACCTTACGGACTTCATGAAACACCTGCTGCACATGGTTGAAGTGGCAGGCATAGACCACGTGGGCATTGGCTCGGACTTCGACGGTGGAGGCGGGGTCAAAGGATGCAATGGGGACAATGATTTCATCAATATCACCGTCCGTCTGCTGGAACATGGATTTACAGAAACAGACATCGCCAAGATATGGGGTGGAAATTTCCTCCGGGTGATGAAACAAGTACAAACCAAATAGAAAAGACCGAAAAACATCACAAAAAGGAGAGATTAGAGCTATAATCTCTCCTTTTTGACACATTTACATACCCTCCATTTCTCAACTTTCGCATATCTTTGCCCAAAACATAAACGATTTATTAATTATCTAATACCGAATTCTTAAATGAAAAGGAAAATTATTTGGAGTTTTGCATTGCTGGCCTGCCTTTGCTGCCTGCCATCTGCAAAAACAAAAGCACAAACGAAAAATGCCGCAATCATACCCGGGGAAGTATGGAAAGACACCGACGGCAATCCCATCAACGCCCATGGCGGCGGCCTTCTTTACCACGAAGGGACCTACTATTGGTATGGCGAATACAAAAAAGGGGGAACCATCCTGCCCGAATGGGCTACGTGGGAATGCTACCGCACCGACGTAACCGGTGTCAGCTGCTACTCTTCAAAAGACCTGCTGAACTGGAAGTTCGAGGGTATTGTACTTCCTGCCGTGAAAGATGACGAGAAACACGACCTGCACCCCAGCAAGGTGTTGGAACGTCCCAAAGTGATTTACAACGAAAAGACAAAGAAATTCGTCATGTGGGCGCATGTGGAAAGCGCCGACTACAGTAAGGCATGTGCCGGCGTAGCGGTCAGCGATTCTCCTACCGGGACATTCACCTATGTAGGCAGCTTCCGTCCCAACGGTGCGATGAGCCGCGACCAAACAGTGTTCGTTGATGATAACGGCAAGGCATATCAGTTCTACTCGTCGGAAAACAACGCTACCTTATATATAAGCGAACTAACGGATGACTACCTGAAGCCCACTGGTCGCTATACACGCAATTTCGTGAAGCAAAGCCGCGAAGCACCCGCCGTATTCAAGTATAACGGCAAGTACTATATGCTCTCTTCCGGTTGTACCGGCTGGGATCCCAATGTTGCCGAACTGGCTGTGGCCGACTCCATCATGGGGCAATGGACTACCATCGGCAATCCGTGTACCGGTCCTGATGCAGATAAGACCTTCTATGCACAAAGCACTTACGTGCAGCAAGTATACGGAAAAGGAAATGCCTACATTGCCATGTTCGACCGCTGGAAAAAGAAAAACCTTGAGGACTCACGCTACGTATGGCTCCCGCTTGAATTCGGCAAGGACGGCACAATCACGATACCCTGGCGCGACAGCTGGGACCCGCGTACCCAATGGGAAGAACAAGGCGACTTCTCTGCCGGCAAAGGAACATTCCTATTGAATGGCAAGCCGTTTGTCATCAAAGCCGCAGAGCTGCACTATCCACGTATCCCCAAAGCCTATTGGGACCAACGCATCAAGCTGTGCAAGGCACTGGGCATGAACACCATCTGCCTTTATGTATTCTGGAACTCCCACGAGTCTCAGCCGGGAGTGTTCGACTTCACCGGACAGAATGACCTGGCGGAATTCTGCCGCCTATGCCAGCAGAATGACATGTATGTCATCCTGCGCCCGGGACCGTATGTCTGTGCCGAATGGGAAATGGGCGGACTGCCCTGGTGGTTACTCAAGAAAAAAGATATCCGCCTGCGCGAATCCGACCCCTACTTTATGGAGCGTGTAGGTATCTTCGAAAAAGCCGTTGCCGAGCAGGTAGCTGGTATGACCATACAGAACGGAGGTCCCATCATCATGGTACAAGTAGAGAACGAATACGGCTCCTACGGGGAAGACAAAGGCTACGTATCGCAAATCCGCGACATCGTACGCGCCAACTACCCCGGCGTAGCACTGTTCCAATGCGACTGGGCGTCCAACTTCACCAAGAACGGACTCCACGACCTGGTATGGACCATGAACTTCGGTACAGGAGCCAACATCGACCAACAATTTGCACCGCTGAAGAAACTCCGTCCTGATAGCCCGCTGATGTGCTCCGAATTCTGGAGCGGCTGGTTCGACAAGTGGGGAGCCAACCACGAAACCCGTCCGGCTGCCGACATGATTGCCGGCATTGACGAGATGTTGTCCAAAGGCATCTCCTTCAGCCTCTACATGACCCACGGAGGGACCAACTGGGGACACTGGGCAGGAGCCAACTCACCCGGATTCGCCCCTGACGTAACCTCTTACGACTACGACGCCCCCATCAGCGAATCGGGACAGACCACTCCCAAATACTGGGAATTGCGAAAAGCATTGTCCAAATACATGAACGGCGAGAAGCAGGCTAAAGTTCCCGCTTTAATCAAGCCCATCCGTATTCCGTCTTTCCAATTTACAGAGATGGCTCCTTTGTTCGACAATCTTCCTGCTGCCAAGAAAGACCGCAATATCCGTACCATGGAGGAATATAACCAGGGATTCGGAAGTATTCTCTACCGCACCACACTGCCCGAGATGAAAACCCCGTCCCTGCTCACTGTGAACGATGCGCACGATTATGCCCAAGTTTTCCTGGATGGCAAATACATCGGCAAACTGGACCGCCGCAACGGTGAAAAGCAACTGGAATTCCCCGCCTGCCCCAAAGGTGCACGCCTCGACATTCTGGTAGAAGCCATGGGCCGCATCAACTTTGGACGTGCCATCAAGGACTTCAAGGGTATCACCCAAAGCGTAGAACTTACCGTAGACATCGACGGCCGTCCTTTCACCTGCAACCTGAAGGATTGGGAAGTCTATAATCTCGAAGATACATACGATTTCTATAAGAACATGAAGTTCCAGCCCATCGGCTCACTGAAAGATGAGTTAGGACAACGCATTCCGGGTTGCTATCGTGCCACCTTTAAGGTGAACAAGCCCAGCGACACATTCCTAAACTTCGAGACTTGGGGCAAGGGACTTGTCTACGTCAACGGGCACGCCATGGGACGCATTTGGGAAATCGGCCCGCAACAGACCCTCTACATCCCGGGATGCTGGTTGAAGAAAGGTGAGAATGAAGTGATTGTCTTCGACATCATCGGTCCCAAAGAAGTTAAGTCCGAAGGACTGAGCGAGCCATTACTGGACCAGTTGCTCGTCACCAAACCGCTGACGCACCGCAATGAGGGTGAAAATCTCGACTTGTCCGGTGAGCAGCCCGTCCTCTCCGGCAGCTTCAATCCCGGCAACGGTTGGCAGGAACGCAAATTCGACCAACCCGTCACCGGACGTTATGTCTGCCTGGAAGCCTTGAGTGCACAAGATGGAAAAGACCTGGCTTGCATTGCCGAAATGTATCTGCTGGATGAGAATGGGGAACGTCTGTCACGCGAACCCTGGATTGTCAATTATGCCGACAGCGAAGACGTATCCCACGTCAACTGTTCTGCGGACAAAATCTTCGACCTCCAGGAATCAACCTATTGGAGCACAACAAAAGACACTCCATACCCGCATTCTGTCGTGATTGACTTGGGTAGTACCCGCACCCTGACCGGCATACAATATCTACCCAGAATGGAAAGCGAGGTACCGGGTGGAATCAAAGACTTCAAGGTTTACGTAAAACCCAGGGCTTTCAACTATTAAGCCGGATTTACAACACTAATAGATTCTTTAGACACGGATTACATGAAAAATCATGGATAATAAATGAAGAATATCCATGATTTTTCGCGTAATCCGTGCCTAACTTAAAATCAATCAAACAGATTTTCCGTACAATTCATCGTCTACCACAGCCAGCATTCCCTCCACTTGAGCCAATGCCAGCATACGGCCATGAAAAGAATAACCTGTATTGTACCCTTTATCCTCGTCGCCCAACATCATGCGACCGTGGTCCACACGCATCGGCAATCCCGGATTTTCTTTCTCAAAGATACGAATCAAATCAATGAGGTGTCCCCTTCCCTCCAGATGGGAACTTTCGATAAAGTTTCCACCCGGTATTGCCTTCGTACTGCGCAAATGCACAAAGTGGGTACGCCTGGCAAACTTCCTTGCCAGTTCACGGGTATCATTCTGTTCACCCGCACTCAATGAACCGGCGCAAAAAGTCAGGCCATTATGGGGATTGTCCACTGCACTCAGTATCCAGGCAATATCTGCCTCGTCTGTCACAATGCGCGGCAACCCCAATACCTGAAAAGGAGGGTCATCGGGGTGTACACACATATTCACCCCATATTCCTCGCATACCGGCATGATGGCAGACAAGAAATAACGCATATTCTCGCGCAGAGCCTCCCGGTCTATCCCTTTGTATAGCGCCAGCAAACGCTTGAACAGGGTTACCGGCTCCTTGTCACCTTCCTTGATGTTGCCATTTACGAATCCTTGTGTCTTTACGATAATCGTATCTACCAGCTCTGCCTTTTCAAACTCCGTAATCACCTTATCCAGTTCTGCCACCTTGTCCAGCTCTTCCGGAGAATAATCGGCTTCCGCATTCTCCCGTTCCAATATCATCAGGTCGAAGTAGGCAAAACGGATTCTGTCGAAATAAAGAGAAGATGTCCCGTCTTCCCAGGGATGTTGCAAGTCCGTGCGAATCCAGTCAATCACCGGCATGAAGTTGTAGCATACCGTCCGGATGCCTGCCTTGCCGAGATTGGCAAGGCTTATCTTATAGTTCTCTATCAATCGGTCACGCTCACTCCCCGCATATTTGACAGCCTCGCACACCGGCAGACTTTCTACTACAGACCAGCGCAATCCGAAGGATTCAATATAATCCCTCAAATCTTCAATGGCTTCCAACGTCCATATTTCACCGTTGGGAACTTCATGCAAGGCAGTGACAACGCCTTCCACTCCTATCTGTTGCAACATGGCAAGGGTTATCTTGTCTTTCTTGCCAAACCATCTCCAAGTCTTTTCCATTCTTTATTATTAATTTTCTTGTTTTTCAGGCGTTCAAACGACCCGTTACCTTTTTGCAAAAGTAAGAAAGAATATGAGAACTGTCCATTCTGAATGGATAGATTTGTTTGTTCGCAATGAAAACAATATCTTAGCACTTCATTACATATATTAATTACGCTTATGCAAGACATAACAAACGGACGTTGCGGCTGGTGCGGAACCGACGAGCTGTATATGAAATACCACGATGAAGAGTGGGGAAAAACGGTAACAGACGACAAGACACTATTCGAGTTTCTTGTATTGGAAAGTGCCCAGGCGGGACTGAGCTGGATAACCATCCTCAAAAAGCGGGAAGGCTACCGCAAAGCCTTTTGCAATTTCGATGCCACGCAAGTGGCGCAAATGACCGACGAAGACGTGGAACGGCTGATGCACTTTGACGGCATCGTGAAAAACCGTCTGAAAATCAAGTCGACCATCACCAATGCAAAGCTGTTTCTTGCCATACAGAAAGAATTCGGCAGCTTTTACAACTATACGCTATCCTTCTTCCCCAACCGGAACCCCATTATCAATCATTTTCAGTCATTGAGTGAGATTCCGGTATCATCTCCCGAATCAGATGCCATGAGCAAAGACATGAAAAAACGGGGATTCAAGTTCTTCGGCTCTACCATTTGCTATGCCCATCTGCAAGCTTCGGGGTTTATCAACGACCATCTGACGGATTGCATTTGCCGGAAAGGGTAAGATAAGGCATCCCCTCTTCATCAAACCGGACCGGAATCCAGAGATATCCCGAATACATTAGGCTCTTGGGCCGCCAAATATCGGCCATGAAAAGGTAGCGGTTGCCGGGAAGCTGCAAAATGTAAGTGCTTTGACCGCCGAAAGTCCGCTCACTTCCCTCGCCCTGGCAGGGATTGGGATGCTGTTTCCACGGTCCCCAGATGGAAGGAGCCGAGAACAGACGCGCCGCATTGGGCGCCCAGCCGGTACAACCGGAAGTTATCATCCAGTAAGTGCCGTCTTTCTTGAAGATAGCCGGTGCCTCATTGTGTCCCCCCGGAAAGAGACGGACATATTTTCCGGAATGTCCTTGATAGTCATCTGTCAGTTCGGCTATTTGCAAGGTCAGATTCTCTTCCGAAGAGTAGATATGATAAGCTATCCCATCATCGTCAACATACAATGTCATGTCACGGGACATCTGTCCGCCCTCCAAGTCACGCTTCACGAACAACCCCTTATTTACAGCCTCTCTCCACTCGGGTGTCCACCATTCTTCAAACTGTTCCATATTCCACTGTATGTCCCGTTCTTCCTCCGTCATATTCAGCGGAAATATTCCAGGGCAAACACGACTCGAAGAAACAAAACAATAAGGTCCCGTCGGAGAATCACTGACAGCCACTCCCGCACGGGCAGCCTCATAGCCTTTACCCTTCAGCTCCAAATGAAACCACATGACAAATTTCTTCGTCCTTTTGTTGTAAATCACCTTGGGACGTTCCATAATACAGCCTTTCTCTATTTCATTGCCCGCTTCTTCCGATACAGACAAGGCCACCCCCTCGTATCTCCAGTTACATAAATCGGTAGAAGAGTAGCAAGTTACTCCCACTTCCGTAGAGAATCCCTTTGCCGGACGGTGTTCACCGAACCAATAATATTTACTGTCAAATAACAGTATACCACCACCGTGTGCATTAATATACTCCCCGTTTACATCGTTCCACACTCCGGCCGGAACCATTTCGTCTTTTCCCTTTAAGGTGAAATCATTTTGTGCCTGTAGGCCGGTGATTGACGCTACGATAACCAACCATGCCCCTAAAAACTTGAAATTAAAATTAGTCATACTCTGTCTTGTTTCTATTTATAAAGAAGGGAGCAGGACGCCTTCTCACCGGAAAGTGTATCCTACCCCCTAAATCAAATACCTATTGAAAAATGCCTTTATTTCTCAGCCGGCTGGTCAGCTACCACCGGCCAATAAGGATTCTGGTAAAGAATGGAAGTCGATACATCCGCTCCCGAAGTGGCTGTCAACTGGAATTGCTTGATCATGATAGGATTCAAATAGTGTGCCATTTTCCAAGTACAGCCGTTATAGGCAGACTGGTTGCTGCTTCTCTCGAACGGACGGAGATACTCACTCTTGTCTTTCGATGAGACATTAGCCTTGTCTGTCCCGTCAGCAACCAAAATGGATTTTCCATTATCATCCAGATACCAGTCCTCCATCGGAGTATTCCACAAATGCATACCTTCCAAATGGCTGGGAGCAGTCATCAGTTGGTCCATAGAACGCCAACGGCACAAGTCCATGTAGCGAAGACCTTCAGCCAGGAACTCGCAACGACGTTCACGACGGATATTATACAGAGTCTTGTCAGAGATGACACTTCCACCCGTATAGGCTCCCCAATCATTTTCAGCCTCCTTGCTCATGTCCGTTGCAGCGATAGTCTTGTCAAAATCAGTACTGATGCCGGCACGTTGACGAAGTACAGTCCAATATTCACGAGCCGTAGCATCCAGCGTTCCATTGAGCAGATAACTTGCTTCCATATAATTCAGCAGAGCCTCAGCCGCACGGAAACATACAGCTGCCGTATAACCACCGCCATTGGCATAATACTTACGGTTGAATGAACCACCCTTGCGCAATGCATAGCCGGTAGCATAGCCACGCTCACCGTCACCACTCGTAATGGCCGGATAGGGCTCTTCCATCACAACTTCCGTACCTTCATTATTATCAACTTCAAAAAGGATGTTCTTCTGTCCCGGTTCTTTCAGGAAGATACTGAGACGCGGGTCACGGTTTACACGTACATCAGCAACCGTCTTGTCGCCCATATAATAGCCGTCACCATCCGCATAAGAACCGTGAGCATAAACCGGAGTACCATCCTTCATCAGGAAATTCTGTACGAATCCACGGGTCAGACCGATACGGTAATTACCACGTCCGGCAGCGGCATTGATGTTATGAGTAGAGAGTCCGCGGGCATACTGGCGCCACAACAGTACTTCCTTCACATCCGAAAGGTCTTCTTGTGCAAACATATCAAAGTAAGGATTTGACGGGTCATCAGCTGATTGTTGCAACACACCGGTATTCTCCGTCAAACTCCCTTTGTATTTATCTGCTACAAGTTTGGAAGCCTCTACGGCCTGTTCCAAGAAGTACTTCACTTCATTATCAATGTTTCCGCTCGGATACTGATAATTGTTGTGAAGAGATGCCCCCGGCCAGCCTTCTCCACCAGGTACGAATGCCGTACCCTTGAAATTCTGCAACCAAGTAGCCTCGAACAGTGCCACACGTGACTTAACCAGCATCGCAACATCCTTATTGATACGGGTCGTCGCCATATCGACATCACTCATATAGGCATAAGCCTTGTCAAGATCGGAAATGATGAAACGTGCCACTTCATTACGCGGAAAACGTTTGCTGGCTTCACGGAGAGCTTCCATCTCATCGGCAAGCGGTTGGTTGATAATCGGGAAGTCGCCGAACAACTGGAGCTTCTTAAAGTACTCGTAAGCACGCAGGAAGTACATTTCTCCGATATAGTGCTTGATGGTGGCTACACTCCCGGAAATTGTATTTTGTGAACCGCTCATGTCCTCACCGAATTTGGGAAGTGCTTCAGACAAAAAGAAATTAATACGATAGATGCGTTCGAACTTCCAATTGTCACTTTCGCTATGAGGTACTTTCCAGCGATCCTGGGTATAGCGGTCATTGGCATTCACCTCTATCTGGTTATCGGTTCCTTTGTCTTCACCGAAGATGCCATAAGTCCACTGGCCGAATGACGGAAGGACATTGGGATATTCATCATTCAGATTGGCTTCCAACTGGGCCGCAGTGGAGTAATAGGTTTCGGGAGAAATGCTTGACATCGGCTCTCTGTCCAGAAAATCATCGCAGGAAGTCGTTCCGGCAATCACTGCCATTGCCATGAACGCTTTTACAATATATCTATAATTCGATTTCATAATATTCTTCATTATTTATGGGATTAAAGTGATACGCTAAGTCCAAAAGACCAAGTTCTTGAAAGCGGGTATGCATTACCGGCACTCTTGATAGGTGCAGAAGCATTGCTGTCCGTGTTACCACCGCTGATGGTTTCGGGATCGAACAACTTGCTCAGTTTGGTTCCCGTCCACAGATTCTCGCCCGATACGAAGATGCGGCAGTTGGTGATACCGATTTTGCGAATCATGGAAGCAGGCAATGTGTAGCCAAGCTGGAAGTTCTTCAAACGGATATAAGACGCATCCTGCAGATAGCGGGTTTGGGTTTCCTGGTTCTGGGTACTGTCAAATCTCGGACGCGCATAGTATGAATTGACATTGGCGGCAATCTCATGACCGGCCAGCCCGACGGGTTCATCACGGAAGTAATCTTCGTGTTCCTTCAAACCGGTTGACCACCACATACCCCATTGGCCAACGCCCCAGAAGATATTGGAACCCTGCCAGTAGTCACGCTTCATCACTCCCTGGAAGAAGAGGCGAACATCAAATCCCTTGTAATTGGCATTCAAGTCAAGACCGAAATGATAACGGGGAGTATTGTTGCCTATCACCTTCAAATCACCGTGGTCCTCCAAAGTCTGTGCACCTTTGGTGATGCCCGGTTTTCCATCCTGGTCGGCATACATGATGTCACCGGCAGTCCAAACGCCGGAACCGATGGCACTTTGTCCGCCCACTTTATTCAGATGCGCCTGCATCTCATCATCTGTCTTGGCAATTCCCACGGTTTCAAAGCCCCAGATTTCACCAATCTCGCGGCCTGCGATATAAGTATTGATTGAGTTTGTCGGGTTACCCGGGTATCTGTCTATATAAGTACGTGCATCAGAAACATTGAACTTAATGCCATAGCCCATACCGAAGTTGGTGCGGTCCTGCCATCCGATGGTAAGTTCCCAACCCTTCGTCTTCAAGTCACAGTTATTGGTCTTGGGAGTCGCAATACCCAATGTAGCGGGCAACTCTACAGACGGACCTACCATATTGTCCGTATAACGGATATAAGCATCGAATGACCCGGTCAGACGGTTGTTGAACAGCCCCCAGTCAAGACCGATATTCCAGGTACGCACTTTCTCCCAAGTCAAGGCTGTACTGATAAGGTCGCCTACATAAGCAGTGTTTGGTTTCAGTCCATTCTGCAGCCAGCTTCCGTTTGCCTGCTTCAATGTCATGGCACGATAAGTAGGATACCAGCCGTTTGTATTCATATTCCCCAGTTCACCATAAGAGAAACGGAACTTCAACTGATTGCAAACATCCGCAAAATCTTCCCAGAAGTTTTCCTGGGCAATGTTCCAACCCAAAGAGAAGGAGGGAGACAACTGCCAACGATTGCCACGGCGGAAGCGGGAGGTACCATCATAGCGCAAATTGGCCTCTGCCAGATAACGACCTTTATAATCATAGTTCAAGCGGCCAAAGAAACCCGCTGTGGCCCACTCATTACGATAGCCACCCACCTCGGGCACCTTATCCTTACCGGCGCCGTCAATATTCGAAATCAAGTCCAGTTCCGGAAGGTCTTCCACCTGCAAACCATATCCTTTGGCACTAAAAAACTTCTGGCGCATTTCTTCGGACTGAAAACCACCCATTACCTTAAAATTATGATCATCATTGATAGCAAGAGAATAAGTGGAGTAAATATTCCAGTTCATGTAGCTCTCTTTCTTGTAGTCTTGATAGAGACTTGAGGTTCCTTGCGTATCCACAATATTTCCACTCACATCGTGGTTATAGTAAGGAAGTCCGGTTTCACGTGTATCTATAGAATTGGTACTATAGTTGAACTCAACATTGGTAATCCAATTCTTCACGGGTTCGAATACCAAGCTTGCTTGATGATAAACCTTATCTGTCTGCACATCGCGCTCACCACCCAATGCAAGTGACATCGCCGGCGTATCGGCATTACCATTAAAATAATAGCCGTTTTCATCATAAACCGGAAGATTAGGCCAAGTCTGACGGCCGATTCTCTCATACAAACCGCCACCAAAATTGGTAGGACGGCCAAGGTCTTGACGGACATAACGCAAGCTGTAATTGAACTTCAACCATTTGGTCAGCTCGGCACCAAATTTGGCAGTAGCATTATAGCGCTTCAAGTCATCGGAACCATGACGGAGCAAACCATTCTGATCCAGATAGCCCAATGAAGCATAATAATTGAACTTGTCACCACCACCGCTTACACTGAAATTATGTTCTTGCGAGAAGGAAGAGCCCTTGTAGATTTCGGAAAACCAGTCAGTATTGGCATACGCCGTAGTAAACGGGTCGCCTGCCGGTTTACCCCATACATTGCCATCAGTAGGCAAACCGCCACGATTAGTACCTCCCGCAGCCTGGAAGTCAAGCATCTGCTGCATCACTGTATCAGAGAACTGGGCATTGTCCTGACCGTTGCGTGCAGCCTCATTGAAGTAGTTGGCAAAGGTATAGGAGTCCATCATCTCCGGCAGATTCACCGGACTGTTGAAGCGGAAGCTGTTGTTGTAGTTGATAGTCGGCTTGCCCGATTTGCCTTTCTTGGTAGTCACCAAGATAACACCGAACGGTGCACGCGACCCATAAATAGAGGAAGCGGCAGCATCCTTCAATACAGAAATATTCTCGATGTCCTGCGGATTCACCGTATTGATGTCACCTTCCATACCGTCAATCAAAATCAGCGGACTTCCGCTTGAGCCGTCACCGATGGTACCGTTGCCACGGATATTGATGGACATATTCTTGTCCAGTTCACCGGTATTGGTCGTAATCTGCAAGCCTGGTACCAAGCCCTGCAATGCCTGCGTGGCATTCGCTACCGGACGTGCTTCAATTTCCTTCGCCGTAGCCAGCCCCACAGAACCTGTCAGGTTCACCTTCTTCTGCGTGCCGAAACCTACCACTACCACCTCGTCCAGCATTTCGCTGTCTTCTTTCAGAGTCACAGTAAAGGATGTTTTTCCAGCCACCGGCAGCTCTACCGTCTTATAACCGATAAAGCTGATTGTCAAAGTGGCATCCGAAGGGACTTTCAAAGAGAAATTACCGTCAATGTCGGTAATTGTTCCATTCGTCGCATTCCCTTTCTCCACTACACTGGCGCCAATCACCGGTCCCATCGCATCATTAACCACACCTTTTACATTGATTGTCGAACTCTGTGCGTTCAAGAACTGAACATTCAACAGAAGGGCCATACAAATGGCCAAAGTGACATACACTTTCAGCCCGAGTCCTTCAAAGAATCTCTGTCTTTTCATTGTATAAACTTTAAGATTAAACATTAATTGTTTCACTTTCACTCTTCATTTTAACCGTGAAAACAATGGCAAATGTAGGCGAATGCTGATAGGAAGACCTCCAATAATGCTTCTACGAGGTAGAATTTTAGTTATTCGACCTAATTGAAGCATAATTTGACTTGATCTATGACTGTATGAAGCGTTCCTGATATTCCGTCGGCAACATGCCGAATTCCTTTTTGAAACAAGAACTGAAATATTTCGGGTCATTAAAACCGACGGCATACGCCAGATCGGAAACACGCACAGAACTCCCCTTCTCCTCCATAATGCGGCAGGCCGCTTTCAGACGGATGTTACGGATAAAGGCAGAAGTATTCAGTCCCGTCAGGGATTTCAGTTTCTTGTAAAGGGTGGACTTGCTGGTGCCCATCTCCTCCACAAACTGGGGCTGGTCGAAGTCTGAATCTTCCAGATGGCGGTTTACGCAGTCAATGGCACGCTGCATGAAGTCCTCATCAATGCTGGTATAGTCCAGTTCCTTGATTTCGAACACCAGTTGGTTCTTAAAGTCATGCGCCTTGCGTTCTTTGTATTTCAGCAGATTGCGGATGCGTGCATGCAGCACGGCCAGGTTGAACGGTTTACTGATAAAGGCATCCGCCCCCACTTCATAAGCTTCGGCACGGTCTTCCTCCTTGTTCTTGGCTGTCAGAAGAATCACGGGAATATGACTGAGTTCCAACTTGTTCTTCACATACCTGCAAAACTCGATGCCGTCCATTACGGGCATCATCACGTCCGAAACAATCAGGTCAATATCCTCATTGTCAAGCACAGTCACAGCCTCCTGACCGTTTTCGGCCGTATGGACATTGTATTCACGTTTCAGCAGCCGGACCATTAACTGCAAAAGCTCCTCATTGTCCTCCACCACCAGTATGGTATGCGCTTTGGGCTTTTCAGCAACCACATTCTCCGCATTCTCCTCTTCAAGATAGGTAACGGTTTTCTGTACCGGAAGTACAGCTTCCTCATCAATCTGTTCTTCCTTAAAGTAAGAGCGGTCTACGGGCAAGGTCACGATGAATTCCGTTCCCCGGCCTTCCTCGCTCTCCACTTCAATGCTTCCTCCATGCAGCTCCACCAAGTCCTTTACCAAAGAAAGGCCGATGCCCGTACCAATGGTGTTGAACTTCCGGTAATCCCCCTCGTAGAACCGCTTGAAGAGGCTCTTCTGCTTGTCCTTTGAAATGCCACTGCCATTATCCTTTACATGCAACCGGACGAAGTCCCTGTCTTCGGCATACATCAGCGTGACTTGTATATAGCCACCCTCCTTATTATATTTGGCGGCATTGGAAAGCAGGTTGTAGAGAATCTTGTCCAGCTTGTCCGTATCAAAATAACCGATAATCGACTCCGGATTACAGAGTACGGAGAAATGTATCTTGCGCTTTTTGACAAGCGGCAGGAAAGATTCGGCTTCATTTTTCACAAACGCCGCCACATCTCCTGGAGAGACACGCAACTTCAGATTGCCGGTTTCTGCTTTACGAAATTCAAGAATCTGCTGCAACAGACGGATGAGCCTGCTGATATTGCTACCCATTACCGTATAAAGGTCGTCATGCCCGGGAAACCGCATCTTCAACTCATCGACGGTAGCCGAGATAATGGTCAGCGGAGTCAGCAGTTCATGCGTGATATTTGTAAAGAACTGCAATTTGGCATGATTCAGTTCTTCCAGTTTGGACTTCTCCATCTCCCGAAGATGCAGCTCATTACGCAGCTGCATCCTGTTCTTTGCTGTTCGGAGAATGAAGCAGACAATAGCTGCCCCTATCAGTGCATAAATGATATAAGCCCACCATGTAGCCCAGAACGGTGGCAATACCACCACCTCAAGTTCACGGATTTCCTGACTCCAAATGCCATTTTCATTGGTGGCTTTCAGACGGAACCGATAAGTACCGCTCTTCAAATTATTATAATAGGCAAAACGGCGGTTGGCATCCGTATATTGCCAATCCTTGTCAAAACCTACAAGCTGATAAGCATACCGATTTAAACCGGGATTCTTATAAGTAAGGGATGCGAATTCAATACTGAAATTATTATATCCGTAAGGCAGATCTAACTTCCGCGTAAACGAAGGCATGACAGAAGAAATCCGTTCTCTGACCTCCGGTTCCAATACCGCAAAAGAACGGTTGAAGATTTTTATATCCGTAATCAGATAAGGCACGGCTTCATTGTCTTTCTCCAGAGATGCAGGAAGGAAACTGTTATAACCCTTATTTCCTCCAAAGAATAACTCGCCCTCCCTACTGCAAGAAGACTGTGATATGAAAAAGTTATCCTGCAGACCGTCTGCTGTCGTATAGACACGGACCGTAGCCAAATTCTCGTCCATCGGTACAAAAAGCTGTACCAGCCCCATATTAGTCCCCATCCATAGACACCCTTGCCTGTCTTCCTCTATAGACCCTATCATGTCGGCAGACAGCTGATATTCCTGATTCTTTTCCGTAAATACATTTTCCTTATAATCATATAGATACAACCCTCCTCCCTCAGTTCCGGCCCATAGCCTTCCCGATTTATCCACATGCAAACACAACACCGAGTTCGTTGCCAGCTGGCCGTTGTTATAACTATAGTTACTATATTTCAGCGTTTCGGGATGCAACACATCCCCCATAATATGTATAATTCCATAGTTGGCTGTCGCAATCCAGAAGCTGCCATCCGCATCCTCCACAATGTCCTTCACATGATACCAATCCGCCAACCCGCCTCCGGCAAAAGAAAGTGTTCCGAACCTATAATGCCCTCCATCGGCCAAACTGATTCCCATACCGCCGCGACAGCCTACCCAACAATTCCCCTTACTGTCCTCACACAAGGCCGAAACGCAATCCGAATAGAGATAAGGCGTGTCGGATTCAGTCAGCACCTTCACTTTCTCTCCTTTCTCATAAATCAAGATACCACCGTCATAGGTAGCGAACCATACTTCTCCATTCTTACGCTGAATAATGTAATTGACCGTGGGTACACTGGGAATATCCGAGAATTCCGGGATATGGGAAAAGAACGACAACACACCGGTTTCATAATCCTTGCGTGCCAGCCCATAACTTCCGGTACCCAGCCAAAGGTCTTTATCTGCATCGGCAAACAAAGCGCGGACGGCAGTAGTAGGCACGTCATCCTCTGCCAGATTCAAAGAATAGAAAGCAAACGGAGATTGTTTCGTGTCTATCATCAGGACACCGCCGCCAATGGAACCCAGCCAGATATTATTGAAGCGGTCGCGCAACAGTGAATTTATTTCATCACAAGGTATATGATATGCCGAATGCAACGACTTGTAATTAATGAATGTACCGGGATTCTCCTGCTTCATAATGCTCAGCCCCACCCGGGTCCCTATCCACAAGGTATGGGTGTGTACATCCTCCACAATATCATAAACAATATTGTCCGACAAGCTGGCATCATCCCCTATCCTATGCGAATAATGCGTATAAGACACGTTTGCCATATCCTTTGGGTGATTCAAGAGAAATAATCCGCAATCCCAGCCACCGACCCACATTTTCCGGTTTGAATCCTGATAGATAACATGTGCCGAGTTCCGTTCATTGATTTTGGGATATGCATAGAATTTATCCTCCTTCCGGGAATAACGAAAAAGACCACTGGACCAGGTACCGACCCACAAATCCCCATCCGAGTCCTCGAACAACGATTTGATGGAAGCTGCGGGAAATATACCATCGGTGGACTTGCCGTCATACATCACGAAGGAGTCCTTCTCTGCCACATACCGGCATAAGCCAGAATCCGTACCAATCCATACCTCATTTTCCCGGGTGACCAACAGGCATGAGACCGCATTGTTGGGAATGGCAGGCGCAGTATATTGACGGATTTCTCCGGTTTTCTTATTGAGTGTGTTCAACCCCTCTTGTGTACCAATCCACAAGAAGCCGTCATTGTCATCGGCAAAACAATAAATGTTGTTACTGGTCAACAAACCGGGAGTATTCAAGCTCGATTTATAGACAGTAATCTGGTAACCGTCGTATTTACAGAAACCATACCGGGTGGCAAACCACAAAAACCCTTCCTTATCCTGATATATTTTCTGGACCTCATCCGTCGGTAATCCGTCTAATGTAGAAATCTGCTTGAACTTCAAACGGGAAATAACATCCCCATCAGCCGCATGCCCCAAGGCAGGATACATTGTCCAACAGCTGAACAGGAGAAGACACGTATGCAGACAAAAAAAACTTACTCTATTTTTCATATACCAGATATTAGGAATTATGACAAATATAGCAAGTTCAGCTCACTTTAAAGAAGAATTATACTCTTTTTTTGTCTGCAAATACTTCAAACGAGGCTTTTCTTGAAGGAGTTAGAGGGCGATAACTCCTTCTAACTCCCGATAACTCCCTTAAATGAAAGAGCCGTGCTCCCCCTCTAACTCCTTCAAGAAAAGCCTTGTTATAACAACTTTATTCCTTACCTTTACAGCCGTGTTCTACACCCTAACCGTAGACAAGCAAACAACATATGAAAAATAAATTCGACTACCAGTCTGTGCCTTATGGCTTTGCGCATTGCTTCCACAGCCAGTGCATCCATAAGGAAGAATGCCTGCACCATCTGGCCGCTATCAATTGTACCTCGCAATATCCCACCTTAAGTATCATCAACCCGAACCGTATCCCTGCCGATACCACCGACTGCCCTTATTTTCGGAAAGCCCAAAAGTACCGAGTAGCATGGGGCATCCGGCATCTGCTGGACAATGTACCCCACAAATGTGCAGCCCCGATGAGGAACCAGCTTGTAGGACACTTTGGCAAGACCACCTATTATCGCTTTTACCGCCAGGAACAAGGCTTGTTTCCAAAGGCACAAGCATATATCCGTCAGGTTTTCAAACAATACGGAATTGCCGAAGAACCGAAATTCGAGAGATACAGCGAAGAATACAGCTACAACGATTGAAGCATCCGGACAGCTCAGCTCTTACAAAGTTTATTTTTGAAAAACATCTGTCATGCTATCACGCAGAGGGGGATATCCTTTTGATTATAAACCGATTAAAGCGTGAAAGATACCCGTGATAGATAAAAATCTTCACAACCATCCATCACGCCATAACAAAAGCAGTATCCGATACTTACTTCATTCACCACAGAATAGTGCTATATGCCTAGTTCTCAGTATGAAACTTTTAGTTTCTTAAGCAAATACTATTGGTTTTAACCTTCTAAAACAAAAGTTTCAATAACAGAAACTGAGAGTTTCCCTTAGGAAAACCATTGGTTTCAACAAGTAAAACCTTTTGTTTCAATAGCTGGAAACTATTGTTCCGACAAGCAAAACCAGCGTGGAAGTCTGCACAAAGCATCCCAAATCACCAGCTTTTTCGACTCAAAACATCAGATTTTCCACAGAAAAACGCTGGAATCGACCTAAAAAAGCATGGAATCACTTGCAAAAAGAGCCTAATTGTCGTACCTTAGTACACTGTAAGCAAACCATTTTGCCTGCATGTGACAAAACAAAAAATAGAAATGAAAATCACCCAACTGAGAGAAAAAGACGGGAATCTGACACTGAGCACGACAGACTTGGACACCTTCCTACAGAAAATCAAAACGGAGACCAAAACCCAGCCCGTATCCACTTTCCGCCAGCAACTGCGATACTGCTTGCCCGGCAAGCGCTGCAACGAGGCAGACCGACTGCCCAAAGTACTCCCGGCAGCCGAATTCCGCAAGACGAACGGTGTCTGCCAGATGAAAACCTACAACGGCATCGTGGAACTGACCGTAGGCCCGCTTTCCGGCAAGTCCGAAATAGCCCTTGTGAAACGTCTTGCCTGGGAACAGCCCCAGACGCGGCTCGTATTCACCGGTTCCAGCGGACGGACTGTAAAGATTTGGACTACCTTCACCCGTCCGAACAATTCGCTGCCGGGCAAACGGGAAGAAGCCGAAGTATTCCACGCCCATGCCTACCGCCTTGCCGTGAAATGCTACCAGCCCCAACTGCCTTTCGACATTCTGCTGAAAGAGCCCAAGCTGGAACAGTACTCCCGCCTCTCCTTCGACCCCGAAGCCATGTACCGCCCGGACTCCATACAGTTCTATCTTGCACAGCCCGTCTCCATGCCCGACGAAACCACCTATCGGGAAGCCCTGCAAGACGAGAAGTCACCCCTGACGCGCGCCGTGCCGGGATATGAAGCCGAAGAAGCCATCATCATGCTGTTTGAAGCCGCCTTGCAGAAGACTTTCGCCGAAGCGACGGGTGCCGGTGCCGACAACAGCCTGCACTCCCTGACCGTACGCCTTGCCGAGAACTGTTTCCGTTCGGGCATCCCCGAAGAAGAGACCGTGAAGCGTACCTATTTCCATTATTATCTGCGCCAAAAAGAGACTGTCATCCGGCAGATTGTAAGAAGCGTTTACCAAGAGAACAAAGGCTTCAATACCCAAAGCAGCCTCAGCAAAGAGCAAAGACTTGCCATACAGACGGACGAGTTCATGAAACGCCGCTACGACTTCCGCTACAATACCCAGGTGGGCGAAGTGGAATACCGTGAACGCCACTCGTTCCGTTTCCGCTTCTCCCCCATCGACAAGCGCACGCTGAACAGCATTGCACTGGATGCACAGTCGGAAGGCATTCCCTTGTGGGACAGAGACATCAGCCGGTACATCTACTCCAACCGCATCCCGGTATTCAATCCGCTGGAAGATTATCTGTACGACCTTCCGCACTGGGACGGGAAAGACCGTATCCTGGCACTCGCCCGGACAGTACCCTGCAACAACCCGTACTGGGCCGAACTGTTCCACCGCTGGTTTCTCAACATGGTGGCACACTGGCGCGGCAATACCGACAAGAAATATGCCAACAGCGTCTCCCCCTTATTGGTAGGTGCACAAGGCACCCGCAAAAGCACCTTTTGCCGAAGCATCGTCCCGCCCGAGCTGCGTGCCTATTATACGGACAGCATCGACTTCTCGCGCAAGCGCGACGCCGAACTTTACCTCAACCGTTTTGCGCTCATCAACATCGATGAATTCGACCAGATAAGCAGCACCCAGCAAGGATTCCTGAAACATATCCTCCAGAAGCCGGTGGTCAACGTGCGCAAGCCATACGCCAATGCCGTGCTCGAGATGCGCCGATATGCCTCGTTCATCGCCACCAGCAACCAGAAGGACTTGCTGACCGACCCCAGCGGCAGTCGCCGGTTCATCTGCATAGAAGTGACGGAAGCAATAGACACCAACCGCCCGATAGACTACAACCAGCTTTATGCCCAGGCCATGCACGAACTGGACCACGGCGAACGCTATTGGTTCGACCAGTCGGACGAACGGATTATGACGGAAAACAACCACGATTTCGAACAGATACCGCCCGAAGAGCAACTGTTCTACCACTATTTCCGCGTTGCCGGAAATGACGAGGAGGGAGAATGGCTGTCGTCTGCCGAAATACTGAACCGCCTGCGCCGGTACAGCGCCATCCCGCTGTCCACCAAGAGAGTGAATGTATTCGGAAGGATACTGCAGAAACATGAAGTGCCGTCCCGCAGAACACGGTTCGGCACGCTGTATCATGTGGTGGAGTGCAAGAGACAAGAAGATTAGTCTTTAAAATATTCAGACACCGGCAATGCTTCTATCGTTTTATCTCCTACGGAAAATTTGTCATGTTGGTTATAAGTGAGTATCAGTCCATGCCCCATCTTGAAGAAAGACAAGGCATCCAGTAAGCCATCTACTTCCCTTTTCCGGTTTTCTGCGGTCAAGGCATAGCATACCTGGATGGCAAGCTGGGGCACAGAATTGCGTACAACTATAAAGTCGCATTCCTTCCGGTTCTCATTATAATAGAATATCTCAGAATAACGGCGACGCAATTCCGCAAAAACCATGTTCTCCAGCCTCCGCCCCTCATCACGGGTGAAAGATGAAGAGGTGACAAATACAACACCATTGTCCACACAATACACTTTCTTCGGGTTCAACAGTTGCGCTTTATATGAATATGAAAATTTCGGAACAAAGTTTATCAAGTAAGTCTGTTCGAAATAAGAGAAATAATCAGACACAGTAGAAGTACTTTTCATTCCCAGTATCTGTTTCAGTTTTGTAGCAGACACCAGATTGCCCACATTCCCCATCAAATAGGCCAAGAGACTTTTCAAAGAGTGGTCATCACGTATATTATATCTCACGGCAATATCACGATATACTATATCATTGACTAAATCCGTCAGAACATCCTGATCATCCAGTTGCAAGTATTGAGGGAAGCCACCCCGATGCAGATAGTCGTACAAGGAACTGTCACCGATAGTCTTACCCGTAAAACCGCAATATTCAGCATACGAAAAAGGGAACAGTTCTTTCGTAATATGTCTTCCTGTCAACTTCGTGCCCAATTCACGACTCAACATCGAAGCATTGGAGCCGGTGATTCCCACATAAAACCCTTCATCCAACTTGCCCCGAATATACACCTCCCAACCATCAACAATCTGTATTTCGTCAAAAAGAAGAGCGATACACCCTTCATGTTCCTTAATAACTTCATCCACTATACGGAAATCACTGAATTCAAATCCATACAGTAAAGGGGTATCAAAATTCAAGGAGAGCACCTCTTCCGGCTTGTATCTATCCACCGATAATTGTGCCAGCAATGTACTCTTACCACAACGGCGAATACCAGATATAATCAGTGCATAGTCTGCTACCAAGGGAGGTAAAGACAACAATAGGTCACGTCGGAAACTTTGAAATTTCCTCAACCGTTCACGTTGCACACGTATGGCTTCTACTATATCCGATTTGCTTATCATAGGGCTATGTCATTTATATTCAGATACAAATATAAACATTCCATTCTGAATAAACAAATCTATCCATTTAGAATAGATAGATTTGTTTATTCGGAATGAAAGCACTACCTTAGCACCTCATTACAAAAATAACGCTTATGCAAGACATTATAAACGGACGTTGCGGCTGGTGCGGAACCGACGAGCTGTATGTGAAATACCACGATGAAGAGTGGGGAAAAACGGTAACAGACGACAAGACACTATTCGAGTTTCTTGTATTGGAAAGTGCCCAGGCGGGACTGAGCTGGATAACCATCCTCAAAAAGCGGGAAGGCTACCGCAAAGCCTTTTGCAATTTCGATGCCGCGCAAGTGGCGCAAATGACCGACGAAGACGTGGAACGGCTGATGCACTTTGACGGCATCGTGAAAAACCGTCTGAAAATCAAGTCGACCATCACCAATGCAAAGCAGTTTCTTGTCATACAGAAAGAATTCGGCAGCTTTTACAACTATACGCTATCCTTCTTCCCCGACCGGAACCCCATTATCAATCATTTTCAGTCATTGAGTGAGATTCCGGTATCATCTCCCGAATCAGATGCCATGAGCAAAGACATGAAAAAACGGGGATTCAAGTTCTTCGGCTCTACCATTTGCTATGCCCATCTGCAAGCTTCGGGGTTTATCAACGACCATCTGACGGATTGCATTTGCCGAAATCAGAAACAATAAAACAAAGAAATATACAGAAGCAAGCAAAACATCAACACAAAGCGGTCACCCTCCCCCATCGGAAAGGCGACCGCTTCAGTGTTATAAAATCTGTTTCTCAGTATGTAATACACTGAGAAGAAATATTATTCTATTCCGATACTATGGCATACGGGAAAAAGGATGAACGTAAACTCATAATCAGCGTATGGCACCAGGTATTCCGGACGGGCTATACGTCCCCAACTGTCTTCGCAACCCAGACCGGCTTGCACCTTGTCGATACAGAGATTAGTCAAATCAGCTTCATCCACCTCTTGCGAGTGTCCTTGCTCTTTGCTCCAGCCTTCATCTAAAGACTCGATGGTATAGTGCAAGGCAGATGCGGAGAAGGGAGCGGCTGCCACAATCTTGATGCCATTACCAGACTGATCCAACATCTTCCACCAACGAATATCGGTCTTTGTTCCGTTTTCCTGCGGACGGATGTAGGGATAGAACTGCTCGGCCACACTTTGGCGATAAATGCCTAAGTCGGCGCAATGATTACGGTCAATATAGTTTTCAACCGGACCGCGTCCATAGTATTCAACGGTTTCAAAGCTGCGCGGCATAGGCATCTGCAGACCGAAACGGAACATGTTCGATACTTTGGCATTCTTGTCGGCAGTCAGCTTCTGGGTCACCTTGACGGCACCGGCATTGTTGATGACATAAACAAGGTTCAGCTTAGCTGAAACACCCGGCATGTCGTAAGCAGATTCTACAATCACCTGATTGTTCTCCGTGCGCTGTTTGAAAGAGGTCAGTTTGATTTCCGGATTCTTCCAAGCGATATATTTGCGTTGCAGATTGGCACCGTAGTCGTTGTCAACAGGCGCACGCCAGAAGTTTGGTTTTAAAGCCTCGCCGTCTTTAATCATATCCCGGCCATTCACTTCGTACTTAGTCAGATAACCGTTGTGCTTGTTGATTTCTACACGGAAAGCATCACCGGAGACGATGAGGTAGTTCCAATCGTTATCCTGTACTTGGGGAGCCGTCATCTCGATATTGCTCTGTTCGCAGTTCTTCAATTCCATGGAAGGAGCTTGGTAAGGATTGAGCGTCAACTGGTCTTTTGCCACTACATGTCCGGCGGAAAGCAATCCTTCACGGTTCTTCAGCTTATAGGAAACATTCAGCAACCACTCGGTGCATTGGCAAGTCTTGCCCAAGTCCAACTTGATTTTGGCTGTCTGTTGGGGAGCTACATTCAGATTATCCACACGACCGGTCCGTATCACCTTACCGCCTTTCAGTACCTCCCACTCCATATAATAGGCAGAAAGATCACGGAAGAAGTATTCATTGAACACATTGATTTCGCCGTTCTTCAAGTCGGCCGGAGTAGTCCAGATGTCCTGATAGATACGGCCTACCTCATACATGTGGGGATTGGGCACACGGTCGGGGCTGATAAGACCGTTATCGCAGAAGTTACCGTCGCTGGCATCAAAACGGTTAAAGTCACCGCCGTAGGCATAAATCATCTTACCGTTTTTTCCTGTCCAACGTACAGACTGATCAACAAAATCCCAAATAAAGCCACCTTGGAATTTGGAATATTTACGCACCAAATCCCAATATTCTTTAAAACCTCCTTGCGAGTTTCCCATCGCATGAGCATATTCGCACTGAATCAGGGGCTTTGTCATAGAATCATCCTCACTGTATTTCTTACATCCGTCATAGCCATAATACATCGGGCAATAGATGTCTGTCTTGCCTGTTTTACCGGCTTGTTCATATTGTACGGCACGGCTCGGGTCTTCAGCCTTTATCCAATCGTAGGCAGCTTCGAAATTAGCGCCATAGCCGGCTTCGTTGCCCAAAGACCAGAAAATGATGCTGGGATGATTGAAGCTACGCTGCACATTGCGCTGGTTACGCTCCATATGTGCTTTCCTATAGTCCTCACGTTTGGCAAGTGTCTCTTCCCCATAACCCATTCCGTGGGATTCGATATTGGCTTCGGCCACTACGTAAATACCATATTGGTCGCAGAGGTCGTACCAGAGATTATTGTCGGGATAGTGGCAGGTGCGCACGGCATTCAGGTTGAACTGCTTCATCACCTGAATATCCTGAATCATGCGTTCGCGAGAAATGACGTAACCACCGTCCGGATCCATCTCGTGGCGGTTGGCTCCCTTGAAGAGAACGGGCTGGCCGTTGACAAGTATCTGACTTCCTTTCAGCTCTATCTTTCGGAAGCCCACCTTTACGGGAATCACCTCACTGCTGCCTTGCAAAGTGGCACGTAGGGTATACAAGTAGGGCGTTTCCGCCGTCCACTTATGAGGATTCTCCACATTTATCAAGGCAGTAGCGTTACCTTTGGCGACAGCTGTAGCCACCTGTTTTCCGGCAGCGTCCAGCAGTTCAAGACTGACATTGCCGCCACCCTTCACATCAAGCTGTACTTTCAGGGAACCGTTCTTATAAGCAGTATCCAAATCGGGAGTGACACGGATGTCCTGAATGCGCTTCTTGTCACGGGCATACAAGTAGCAATCGCGCCCTACACCGCTATAACGGAAGAAGTCCTGGTCTTCCAGATACGTCCCGTCACACCAGCGGAATACCTGAAAGGCTATCAGATTCTTTTGTCCCGGCTTCAAGTAGGGTGTCAGGTTGAATTCAGCCTCCAGTTTGCTGTCCTCACTATAACCTACGTACTTGCCGTTTACCCACAAATACATATTGGAAGTCACGGAACCGAAATGAGCAATGATGTCCTTACTCTTCCAGTCGGCAGGTATTACAATCTCACGACGGTAGGAACCTACATTGTTATTCTCCGTTGGCACCTGCGGTGGATTGTTCTTGAACTGATTGCGCCAGGCATATCCGGTATTCACGTAGATAGGGTCGCCGAAACCGTTCAGTTCCCACATACCGGGAACGGCCATATCGCTCCATCCCTTGTCGTTGAACCCCACTTTCCAGAAATCCGTGGGACGGGCATCGGCATTCTTCACCCAGAAGAATTTCCAGATACCGTTCAGAGTCATGTAATTGGAAGAATGTTCTTTTGCTCCACGAGCCGCAGCATCTGCCGACTCATAGGCAAAATAGTTGGTGTGCATCGGAGCACGGTTCACGGCATTCACTTCAGGGTTTTGCCATTCAGTGAAGGACTGTGCGCTTGCGGCAATGGCAAAAGTCGCAAGCAGTCCGGTAATGAAATGTTTCTTCATGGTAAATAGTTTATAAAAATTAGCAACGGCATACAAGCAGAACCGGTATGCCGTCACAAAGATACGCCTATCCTATAATTAAAAGGAAGAATAATCGTTCAAAAAAGGCTGAATTTAATTCTTTAAATAAGTGTTCATAACTAGTTCACATAATTAAATTAGGTGACTAAATGGGAATTTATTTTGATTGAGTACTTATCCGCAAACGATAGACTCCGAACGAACGAGGCTGAAGCTCCAGGCTCAGAGAACGGGAAGCCACCTCCACCGGACGAATACGTGGAACAATAGCCTCCTGCTCCAGTGTATTCTTGGCTTTCCAGTCATCACTTTGCAAATAGGTGCAGGAACCCGAGACAAGCTGCCGCTTCTTCAATCCGCTGAACTCTATCTGTACCTTCTCCGATCTGCTGCCCGCATTGACAAGCTTCAGAATTACTTCTCCCGTAGGAGCATCCAGCACTGCCGATGCATAAAGGCTGTCCTGCCCCGTCACGGGTTTTCCGTCCATTTGCAGGTTCAGCACATCTGTTCCGGCATTCATACCGTACATCTGCTGTACGTAATAGTTGGGAGTCCGCATCATACGGAGATTGTCGAACCAAATCAAATCGGGATTCCACTGCCAGGCATCCACATGGGCAAACAACGGAGCATAGGTAGCCAGGCGCACCACATCGGCATTACGTTCCAGTCCCGTCATAAAAGCTGCTTCGGACAGTGCCGCCAAGAAATTATTGGCTTTCCCGGTGGGGTGGTCATGCGATGCATATTCACCGGCAAAGACTTTCGGTCCTTTACGGTCATAGTCATCATAGCGGGCAGCATTGGCAAAGAACCAGTCGGGAGCCATATAATAATGCTCGTCCACCAAATCCACCCCGATGCGTTTCATTTCGGGCCAGAGGTAATCGAACTTGTCCCCATCTGCACTCGGACCGGAAGAACCTACAATCTGCATATCGGGATATTCCGCACGGATGGCTTTCGTGAACACTTCCAGACGCTCGGGATAGACTTCCCCCCACTGTTCATTGCCGATGGCAATCATTTTCAGACCGAACGGTTCGGGATGTCCCATATCGGCACGCACCTTTCCCCACTTGGAGGTTGCAGCACCGTTGGCAAACTCGATGAGGTCGAGGGCATCCTGCACGTACGGGCCGAGTTCTCCAAGGGGAACCACTTCGTTGCTTTCGTATTGGCAGGACAGCCCGCAGCTCAGTACCGGCAGAGGCTCTGCACCGAGGTCTTCACTCAGCAGGAAATATTCGTAAAAGCCAAGTCCGTAACTCTGGAAATAATCCGGGAAAGCTTTATGCTTGAATGTATAGTTCCAGCGATTTTCTTTCAAAGGACGGTTCTCTACCGGACCCACGGAATTCTTCCATTGATAACGGGTGGCAAGGCTGTTGCCTTCGATGATACAACCGCCGGGAAAACGGAATACTCCGGGATTGAGGTCATAGAGGGCTTGTACCAAGTCGGCACGCAATCCATTCTCACGCTTCTTCCAAGTGTTCACCGGGAAGAGAGAGATGTGGTCCATATCTACCGTACCCTCCGTCTGCAACACAACACGCAGACGCGAGCGAACATCGGTAAAAGGAGCTTTCAGCACAGCCGTCAGCTTCTGCCATTCACTGCCTTTCACTTCCAGTTCCTTCTTCAGGAGATTCTCTCCGTTGGAATTCACCAGTTCGACGGAAAGCTTCATTGGTTTGGTATCCGGCGTACGGACATAGGCGGAGAAACGGTAATCTTCTCCTTTTTTCAGGCCGATGCCACGATAACCTTCATTATCCAGTCCGGCACGCAAAAGACAGCCGTCATTGGTAATGCGCACATAATGCGGATTGCGGTCGAAGCAGGGCCGCTCGTCCTGTACCGTCACCTCGCCGAAAGGTATCCACCCCACCAGCGGCTGCGGGAACTCAAAAGAGCGGTTCTTTACCAGTTCGGCATACAAACCACCGTCCGCACCGAAATTAATGTCTTCGAAGAAGATTCCATACATGGCAGGATTTATCCGAGCCGTCGGTTTTGATACATCAACAGTCATCACATGCTGTTGCGCCTGCATGCCAAGAACAACGAACAATGTCAATAGAAATAAAAGTCTTTTCATGGTTTTAATCTGTTTATAACGATAGCATAAGCTAAATTATGACGACATACTTAGCTATTCTACATCAATCCTATTTACCGGCAACCATACATCCATCTTGCCCTCACCCCGGTGTGCCCATGCATAATAAGGTATCAGGGTCAGCGTCACATCTCTGGTTGCCAACTTTCCGGCAGCATCAAAACCAAGAGCCTGCACTTCTGTGGTAATTTCGTTGATGCCATACAGCAGTTCGGGCTTCTCCGTCACCTGGAATTTCGGATGACGGTTCAGGATGATATTCTGTATATTAAAATCATTATCGGCCCACTCGGCACAATAAACGATAGGACCACGCTCAACGGCCACCCGTCCACGGTCGGCAACCACTTTTTCATTGGCTTTCACCACACGGGGGTGCATGTCGAAATGCACCTCTACCACATCCCCTTTCTTCCACTTCCGGTCTATCCGGAGATAGCCTTTACGAAGTTCACCGGTCACCTCCTCGCCATTCACCAATACACGATAGCCCAACTTCAGGTCGTCGGCATACGAATAAAGGTCACTCGGAAGTACACTGCCGCGCACCCAACCCGGAATACGGATATTCATCGTAAACGGCAGGTTGCCCTGAGCCACCTTCACACGAATATCTCCGTTCCAGGGGTATCCGGTTTCCTGCTCCAGCACCACTTTCTTTTCATTCAACTTCAGCTCGGCACGGTTGGACAAGAAAAGGTTGACGTACACCTGATTGTCTTTCACGGCATACACATATCCCGGCAAAGAAGGAATGAACCGGCTGATGTTGCTAGGACAGCAGGCACAACCAAACCACGGCTGGCGTGTAATCGTATGGTCGGCATTAAAGTGATACTTACCATCGCAAGACAACGGATTGGGATAGAAGAACTTGCCTCCGTCCAATGAAACGCCGGAGATTAATCCGTTGTAAAGCGTACGTTCCAGCACGTCGAAATACTTGGAATCGCCATGCAGCAGAAAGAGGCGGTAATTCATGTAAACATTGCCGATGGCGGCACAGGTCTCATTGTAGGCAGTCAGATTCGGCAATTCATAGTTATCACCGAAAGCTTCGCCCGTGTGACGCGCACCGATACCGCCGGTAATATATATCTTCTTGCCGACGATATTCTCCCATATCTTGTCGATAGCCTTGATGTAGGAGCTGTCACCCGTAATGGCAGCCACATCAGCCATACCGGAATACATGTAACCGGCACGTACGGCATGTCCCACTGCCTCTTCCTGCTCCAGTACAGGCTTGTGCGACTGCAAATAGATGTCCTTGCGTGCCGTAGTGCCGCGCGCGTCGAGGAAGAACTTGGCCTGGTCGAGATATTTCTTATCTCCTGTCACGGTATAGAGGCGTACCAATGCCATTTCGGCAATCTGATGTCCGGGAATCACACGCTTCTGTCCGGGGCCTTCACCGATATTCTTGCATACGCAGTCGGCATAACGGATAGCTATATCCAGGAAGTTCCGCTTGCCTGTAGCTTGATAATAAGCCACAGCCCCTTCCACCATGTGACCCAGATTATAGAACTCGTGGCTCAAATTCTCCACCTCCGACCAGCGTTCCGGCCCCGACCAATCGTGCGGATGCTTGGGGTTCATGGTACGTGCGGTGTAAAGATACCCGTCCGGTTCTTGGGCGGCGGCCACTATGACCAATACGCTGTCGATATATTCTTCCAGTTTCTTGTCCGGGTAAGTCTGCAAGGAGTAACTTGCACCTTCAATCGTCTTATAGACATCCGTATCGTCAAAGGAGAAGCCTCCCACCTTATACTCATCACTGGGATGAGTAGCTTTCACAAAGTTTTCATAACGTCCCGTTTCCTCACACTTACTGAAAGCCAACGGGATGGTTACCTCGCGGCTTGCCTTCAAGCGTTGTCCCCAGAAACTGTCCGTCACCTTCACTGAAGTGAAAGGAACCGGGTCGATGGGATAACCGGAATGCAAAGTCTGTTGCTTTTGTGCCGACACACTGCCGGTCATGGCTGCAACAAGTGCCAAAGTCAATAATCGTTTCATATCTTTTAAGTTTTTAAGTTCCCACGCACGGAATTACACGGATTTATCCTTATTTCCCCTTATTCTCATGGATACGTATCACCGTAAACGAATAGGCAGGCAAGGTATAAGGAAACTCCGTACCGCCGATGTCGACGAAGGTGGAAGTCACGGAACGTGCCTGCTTGTCTTTCGGGTCACCCGTCAGGAGCGTCTTCACTGCCGAGGGATTCTGCAAGTCGATGCCCTTCAGCTTCACTGTAGAGGAAACCTCCACCGGAAGCAGGTTCACCAGCTTTACGATATGGTCACCCGTAGCCTCATCCTTTACCACCGAAACGCCGACGCGCTTGCGGACAGCCTCTTGCCCATTACTCAGTGTGACGTGCGAGGTGATGTACTGCGTACCCGCATTCTGTCCGTACATCTGCTGTGTGTAGTAGCCCACGGTAGGCTTCACCTCCGTGTTATTGAAATAAATCAAGTCGGGATTCCACTGCGTATGCCCTTCCTTTGCCAGCAACGGAGCGTATGAGGTCATTTCCACCACATCGGCATTACGTTCCACAGAAGTCAGATAGAGGGCTTCTGCCAACGCTGTCTCTATGTTGTTGGGACGTCCGGGCAGGTGGGCGGCATATTCGCCCAGATAGACCTTGGACTTGGTACGGTCATAACGGTCGTAGTAGTCCTGGTTGTGAATCATCCAGCCCGGATCCACGTAATAGTGTTCGTCCACCATGGGCACGCCCAGTTCCGTGGCAAGGCGCCAGCCCTCCGCATAGTCCGTGCCTTCGTAGAAAGGACCTACAGTGCCGACAACCGTAATTTCGGGATGCTTCTCCCTGACAGCCTTGTATATCATGGCAAAGCGCTCCTCAAACACTTCGGTAATCATATCCTCGTTGCCGATGCCGATATACTTCAGATTGAAAGGCTTGGGATGGCCTGCCTCAGCACGCTTCCTGCCCCACACGGTGCGGCGTGCATCGCCGTTGGCATACTCTATCAGGTCGAGCACATCCTGGATATAGGCAGGCATCTCTTCCATCGGGATGCCACCCTGCTGGCCGTAGCGCATCAGTTCCTTGTTGGCCCCCTGCGGACAGTTGTCGGCATAGTGCGAGTGTGTGCCCGAATTCTGGCACGGCACGCCCGCTGCCAATACCGGCAGAGGTTCGGCACCTATATCTTCGCAGAAGCGGAAGTACTCGAAGTAGCCCAGTCCGCGTGTCTGATGATACCCCCACAGATTGCGCAACGGCTTACGCGCTTCGAGCGGTCCGATAGAGCCTTTCCAATCATAGATATTGTCGATGCCGTCGCCATGAGCCACGCAGCCGCCGGGGAAGCGGACGAAGCGTGGATGCAGGTCGGCAAGCGTCTGCGCCAGGTCGGCACGCAAGCCGTTCTTATGGCCCTTGAATGTATTTTGCGGAAAAAGGGAAATCATATCGAGATGCAGTGTCCCCACCGTCTGCGGCTGAAGCGAGAGCACGGCGGCACGCACATCGGCGTTTGCCGTCAGCACCGTCTGCTGTTTCTTCCACTCTTTGGAGGACACATTGACGGAAGAGCGGGCAATCTCACGGCCCGTCTGGTCGAGCAGGCAAACAACCACCTTGCCTCCCTTGCTGCCCGGTGCCACGCGGGCGAAGAGAGAGAAATCGTACTTCTCCCCTTTCTTCAAGCTGATGCCGTCGAAACCGTCGTTCTGCAATGTCACTCCGGGACGCGCCTCCAATACGGCATAATGAGGGTTATTGGGATGAATGGGGTCGGCAGCGGCAATGGTAACGGCAGCCGAAGTATTCCCCTCTTTCACCGCCCAGGCATATGTGCCGTCCCAACCTTGGTGTGAACCGTCCTTAGACGAATACTCGAAGTCGCGGTTCTGTACCAGCTCGGCATACAGTCCTCCATCCGCAGCATAGTTGATGTCTTCGAAGAAAATACCTATCAGATGCTTGCTGATGGGTTTTGCACATTCCGTCTCCACTTCGATAGTCGCCTCCACCGGTTTCAGTCCGGCAAAACGTACGGGGTCTTGCTCGGTACGTTCGGCATGGAGTGCCTGGCGGTACTTCTTATGCTCTGCAAAGGAGATGACACGCTGCACCGTGGCATACGGTACACGCTGCATCCAACCCTGCTGTACGGTACCGTTCAGCAGAACCTCCTTCCGCACGTTAGGATAGACCTCCGCCGGCCGGTATTCGGCAAGGCGAGAACGGTCAAAGTATTTCTGCGCTTTCCATTGCAGCAAGTCGGGAGACTCGACGTATGCAAGGGAGTTTCCGCTTTCCGTCAGTTCCCAGATACAGTGCCAACGGTCGTCGGCACGGGTCTGCATCAAGTGCGGTTTCAGCATCCGCTTCATTTGCCCCCAGGGGCCGAAGTCCGAGTTGACAAAGGAGCTGCCCTCTGCCACGCTGAACCATCGGTTGCCATTGGGACTCCAGGCTAGTTTCAGACCGCCACTGCCGTCGGCATGGGAGTAGGAAAAGAGATAGACTGAATCGGGTTCATTCGCCACTCCATTCGTTATAGCCTGCAAAGGAACGGTCAGTGTCAAGAACAGACACAAGGACAATAATTTCAAGAATCCATTCATGGTATTAAGTCGGTATTAATCATTTACATTTAGTTCGATAGTCACAATCAGCCGTATTCTGAATGCCATTCAGTCGTATAGTGAATAGGGTTCAGTCGTATAGTGAATGCCATTCAGTATACGACTGAATCAGGACAATTATAGACCTCTGATAATCAAAGATTTGCAAAAGGAGTAATCCGTTATGATATATCATTACAAAACAAAGATTGCTCCATACCTTCTTTATTCCACGATTACCGCCCCTCCCTGCGGCTGAACCGTGAGTTGCAGAGAGCCGTCAGCCTTTATCCTCTGCAGCTTTAATTGAGGCTGCATCTTCTTGTCATCACTATACAGAGACACCTCTTGTCCTGCCAGCACAGGAAGGTCAAGCTTCAGTTTCAATGGTTCCGCCGTTGCATTGACAGCGGCTATGTACCACGTGTTGCCATGACGACGGGCAAGAACAATATATCTCCCCGGATAGCCGTCAATGAAACGGGTCTCGTCCCAAGTAGTGGGCACTTGTTTCATAAAGTCGAGGCAGATTTGCGGAGCATCCGTCAAGTTATTAGGTGCCAAGGCGAAGTTCTGGATAGGATTTTGGAACAGCACTGCCGTTGCCAGCTGAAAGATGTCCGTGGTGCGGCGAATAGTTCCACCATCGTTGCTGCGGTTCAGACACTTGTTCAGGAACACACCGCCAAACTCCATGCATCCCACAGCATTGCGGATGAAAGGGTGCAGCGTGGCATTGAAGGCCTCGTTATCACAGAAATGTTGGCTAAATACCAGATTCTCGGAAGCCAGCACCGCCTCGCTGCCTACGTAATTGGGATACATCCGTTCCCAGCCGCGAGGCAAGGTACAGCCGTGGAAGATAACCATCAGACCGTGGTCGTCGGCATCGCTCAGAATCTCCTCGTACAAACGCAGGGTCTCCTGCTTGTCACCGCCGAAGAAGTCTACTTTGATACCCTTCACATCCAGACTTTGCAACCAGCGCATCTCTTGCTTGCGGGCAATGGAGTTATCCATCCGGTTGACGGGACTCTGCTCTATATCGTTCCAGTAACCACTGGAGCTATACCACAAGAATACCTCCACACCCTTGCTGCGGGCATACTTGACAAACTGTTCCATGCGGTCGCGACCGATGTTGTTGTCCCACCAGTTGTCAATCAATACATATTCGTATCCCATGGCGGCCGCCAAGTCAACATAGCGCACCTGGTCGTCGTAGTTGATGCTGCCGTCCTGCCAGAGAATCCAGCTCCAGGTGCCACGGCCCGGCTTGTAATCATGGGTGGTGGTATAGCGTGTTTCCACTACATCCCAGGGGACGGTGGTTTCCACAATCGGCTTCAAGGTTTCGCCCACCGTCACAGTACGCCACGGCGTGGAGCCCGGCAGGGAAAAGGCAGGTGACACCGTTCCGTTGCCGTTGTTCTCTTCCGGCATGGGGAAAGCAATGCGATACACGCCGTTATCCCAATCACTCAAACGCGAGCCACAATAACGGCTGTCCACTCCGGTTTCACTGAGCAGTACCCAGCCGTCATCCCCCACCTTGAACAAGCAGGGAAATGTATATCCATGTCCATAACCCGAACGTTCGTTCATCGGGGCATCTGCCTTATATTCTTCTTCGTAACTGGGTTTGGTACGCTTCCACCCTATCATGGCGTCGCTCTGCGGACAAAGGAAAGTGGTGGTCTGCGACGGGAAGCGGAAGCCGGTCCGTTCGCTGTTCACCGTGACGCTTCCTTTTCCCTGCTCCCTCGGCAAGGTGTAACGGAAAGCCACGTCATTGTTGCTGACGCGGAAAGTTATCTGCACATTCTTCCCCTCACCGTTGACGAATGAACAAAGCAATTCGTTTGCCCGGTAATGGATGTGCGAAGCTTTGATTCGGGATTGTTCATAAACCGTATCAAGAGCTGTGACTTTATGTTCCTTCAACTGCAATCCTCTATAGAAATCACCCACATTTGTCTCCATCCCCAAGGGAGAAGATTCCAGCATTTGCTTTCCATTGTAGGTGACGGCGTAAGACACTTCGCCGTTGGCTGACGGGCAGGATACCGTAAGCTGCAATTTTCCATCCGGACCATTGACAGATACACTCTGTGCTGCCAGCGGACCTGAGAGGGCAAACAACCAAACCAGTAATTTCAATCTATTCTTCATGGTATTAAATTATTATGTTATATCATTAAATCAAAAGGTAGGCACCACCGGCCTGATGGTTCCGTCTTCATTGAACTCCATCCGGTCTATGCAGACTTCACGATGAACGCCGGGGCCATCTTTCAAGTACCATTTATTAATACGGTGGTAAACGATTCTCCACTCATCTGTACCGGGAATCTGCAATACAGCGTTGTGTGCCGGACCGTAAATTTCCTTTTCCGGATTCTGAATCAGCACAACGGGTTGCTTGGCAACTTCGATAGGACCGAGCGGCGACTTGGATGTACCGTATGCCACATGGTAATTGGGCGAACCGGTATCGTCTACCGACCACATGAAATAGTAGAGCCCGTTGCGATAAAAGACATAGGCTGCTTCGCGGAAAGCATAGTCCTGCAAGGTGCCTCCCGCCGGTGTCATCACCGTAACGGTATTTTCCTTGATGGACACCATATCGTCGTTCAGCTCGGCACCTGCCATGTAGCCGTTGCCCCAGTAAAGATAGGATTTGCCCGAAACAGGGTCTGTAAACACATCCACATCAATCTGTTGCCCGCCACCGACGGGTGAAGCAGTAACGACAGGGCGTCCCAAATCGGTGAAAGGGCCGGCCGGAGAATCGCTCGTAGCCACTCCAATCTGCTTGCCGCCGCCATTCTTGGGGTTTCCACTGTAATAGAAGAAGTATTTATACTTACCGTCCACTTTTTTCTCTTCAATGCAAGGCGCCCAAGCATTGCCATCTGCCCAGGGCACTTGCTCCGACTTCAAGTCCAGCATGACGCCTTCATCCTGCCAGGTCTTCAAATCCGTGGAGGAGAATACGGTGAAATACCAGCCTCCCCAACCCGGCTGTCCGTCCGTAGTAGAATAGATGTAATACTTTTGGGTCTGATGGGAATAAAGGATTTCCGGGTCGGCATGGAAACCCGGCAATACGGGATTGTTGGGCAATGCGCCCAGTTCTGTCGGCTTGCCCCATTCATCGGTAATGCGCAACAGCTCATGCCGGGTAATGGGGATAATGGTCCCATGACGGGGATGGAAGTTCATCTTCACCTCGCTGTCTATCACCTTAAAATTCTTCAAGTCAGTGGTTTCCGTAAACTGATAGCTTCCTTTCATATAGACGTCGTACATCAGGATATACTTATCCTGCCCTATCAGTTTGAAAGTGCCCGCACCCTCTACGGCTTCCTTAGTCTGTTGCTTGTAATCGGGTTCTTCCGTCCATGCCCCGGAGGTCAAGGAACGGGTGGTGGCCACCTTTATGCCGTTTCCATGCCCTTCCGTCTTATAGAAAAGGTGGAAAACACCATCCTTATAGACAATGTCTCCATCGATGCACGATTTCCCGTTCTCCGGCAGAAACAATGGCTTGGGCTCTCCCTCCAAATCCGTAAACTCCGCATTGGCATAAGCATAATATATGACATCGGCTCCATCGCCATGCAGCATAGACCAATACACCATGTACTTTCCCACCTCCGGGTCGTAGATAGTCTGCGGAGCCCATACACGCTTCAAATCCTCCTGACCTGAATAGCGCTTCTGTATATTGATAACGGAGTGAGACCAGTTGACCAAGTCGGTAGATTTCAGCAAAACCATGGCACGGTTGGAACTCCATCCATTGGCTGAAACCATATCTGTCACTACCATATAGAAAGTCTTGCCATCCTCGCAACGAAGGATATGCGGGTCGCGGACTCCCCCGGTGGAGCTGATGACTTTCGAGTCGATTACCGGTTCATTATCATTCAATGCCCAGTAGGTATAACCGTCCATGCTTACAGCATAGCGCACAGCTTCTTCATCGCCACTATTCCCAGTGAAATAAGTGAACAAATAAGCTACATAATCTTTTTCGGGAAAGGATTTTTGCCAGGAATATCCCGGAAGTGCAAACAACGACAATAACATTGCCGCCAAAAGCATCCGGAAAGTGTTTTTCATCCGTACAATCATAATCTTTTTATATTAAACCTTTTAACGGGTGTAAAATTAACACTATATACATTATAATACAAAGAAAGTGTATATGTTGTGTAACATATACACTTATTTAATCTCTCCAATCAGTCGGCATTCAAAAAACGCACCATCTCACAAGCTGCCAGCAGAAATGCCCCTACCCCAAAGTTAGCAGTAGAGTTGGCATCAACCACTTGTCCGGGAATGGCTTTCTCGCCAATCGGCTGTACATACCCTATGCGGCCATCGGGCTGCAAGGCTACAGTAGTCAGATAATTCCACGCCTTCATCACTACGGGTTGATAAGCAGCCTTGTCCAGCAAGCCGTTGTTCATCCCCCATAATAGACCATAGGTAAAGAAAGCCGTACCGCTGGTTTCAGGACCGGGAGCATGCTCAGGGTCGAGCATACTGCGTGTCCAGTAGCCTTCCGGCTGCTGGCAGGCAGCCACGGATTTGGCCATCGTCTGGAAGCGGTCTATGTACTCTTGGCGGTATTGGTCTGTTTCGGGCAGGTCTTTCAGTACCTTTGCCAAGGCAGCCAGCACCCAACCGTCGCCACGCGCCCAGAAGTCTTTCTTACCATTCACACTTTTGTGTTTTGGATAAATATATTTGCCGTCGCGATAGTATAGGCCTTCCTCCGCATCGTACATGATGCTGTTGGCATAGGTCCAGTATTCATGCAGTTTCTCCAGATATAACGGATTGCCGGTCAGCTTGTACATCTTTGTCATAACGGGCATTACCATGTAAAGTCCGTCTGCCCACCACCAATAATCGTTCTTGTCCGTACTCATCTGGTATTCCATCACTTCGCGCGCACGGGCTATCTTCCCGGAATCCGGCTTCACGGTATACAAATCCGCATAAGTCTGGAAACAAATCTGATAATCACCGAAAAGCACATAATCATCACTCTCCCCATAGCTGTACTTCCACTCTTCCTTGTTGTCACTCTTCGCGCCTTTCCATTCATTATGTTCTGCCCACGCCTCGGAATAGGCATAGCATTCCGGATTACCGGTCAGGAAGAACACCTCCATGTTTCCCGTATGATAGGCGGCATTGTCCCAGAAAGAGCGCCCATGTTGCGGATGGGTCTCCTGCCAATAGTTGTTCACCCGATTGATAATCTCAATCACTTCTTCCGGTTTCGGCTGCTGAGCGGTGCATGAGAACAGTCCCCAGCAAAAAGCCAAACCCAATAAAAATAAGCATGTCGTTTTCATATACTAATACTGTTCTTTTATCTTATTACTTCCAATACATATACCGATTGCGGTGCAAACTCCACAACCCGCTCTCCGTCTCCTTGCTTGGCATGCTGCACAAACAGATGCAGCCGCTTCCTGCTCTTCCACAATTCCGTGTCATGAGACGGTTCCCAGGCACCGACAGTGAAGTCGGTCAAATCGCTGATGCTCCACTTACTGTTTGCCACATCCGTAGCGTGCGCCAAAGAGACTTTGCTCCCCCGTTCTTCATCCCTGAATACATAAAATATCTCCCCGCCATCTACTACGATGCGCGGACGGGCCATCGGAATCATCTTCGTGCCTCCACCTTTCAGGGAAAACGGAGTGGTACGCCCGGAGACCTGGCGGCTGTGCCACATCTGCCCGTCATGCCAGACAATCCGGTATTGCGGGACGTCGCTGTCCGGGTCGCGCCAATAGGAAGCAATGTACGGATTGCCGCCTGCATCGGCACTCATGCTGGTCTGGTTTATCAGTTCCGAATTCTGAGGAATGCGGCAGGCATACTCTGCATTACCCAGACGGATGGGCAAATCATATTTCTTGCCATTTGCCTTATACCATGTTACGCCATTGTCAAAGGAACGGGCGTAGCATAGGTCATGGTTGGTTTCCACATGCCAAGTCTCGCGCCAGACCCACGACAGATGGATGGTTCCAAGCTCATCTACATATAGCTGCCAGTAAGCATTGCGCTTGTTCTCGCCATCAATCAGTACATCCTGCACACGGCTCCATTTCTTCTCCTTCAAGGAATAGCGGTTCATCACCAGGTTGCCCCGGCCGGAAGAACCGGAACGGTATGCAAACAGCAGGTCGCCTCCGGACAGCAGATAAAACTCCGGATAGGTTACATTGCCTTCATCCACGCCCGTCATGGGCTCCTTCTCACCCAATTCCAGTGAATGGGGTGCAATGCTGCGACAGTAGTTCAAGGGCTGTCCGTGATGGTCGAAGGCTACATGAATATACCCGTCACCGTCCAGCATCATGCTGATGACGTTATGGGCATCCTTCACATTCCCTTTATACTGTGTGCGGTGCAGTGTCCACTGTCCGGCATGGAGGTTCCGTTTTCCAAGAGTCAGGAACCCTTCCGCATCATAGTAACTGATGTATTGCTCGTCACCTTGCGTCACCAGCGAATTATTACGGAATACGGCAGTGTTGACGGAAGTCTGGCTGTATCCTTTCCCCACTTCCACCAGATGCGTTTCGGGAAGGACACCGGCAGCACCCTGTGCACAGAGTGCCACCGGAAATCCACCAATCCCCCAAACAATTAATATAAATACTATAAAAAATGAATCAGTCTTACTCATAATAGGCATGGTCTTTGGGGAATTCTTCACCACCCCACGCCTTTTTCGAGGTCCATGCCTGCGGAGCATCTGTCCAGAACGGATGGTCGGCGGGCAAGCCCAGGGGCAAGAATGCCAGGGAAGCCATGTAAAGGCTGCCGTTGTTAGTATACCAGTCGGAGATATGAGGCTGGGAACCATTGAATCCCAATGTCAGAAAACCTTTCTCGTTGAAGTTCCGGTTGTCACCGAACATACGGTTGATGACAGCTGTCATGGCAGCACGTACCTGTCCGTTCGACAATTCCTTGGGCAACCATCCACGCCATGCCAACAAAGCCAATGGTTGGAGGGTACCGGTGCGGTAGGTAATGGAACGCCCGAATACGGGGAAGGCCCCCTCGGGAGAGATGAAACGTTCCAGAATCATGCCGAAACGCTGCATGCGCTTCTGGGCACGCTGGAAATTGCAATCCGGCGCATTCCATATCTTATTTTTTCCACTGTTCGTAAAGACTTCCAGACACTCCACATACATGGGATGGAGTACGAAGCTGTTGTAATAGTCAAAGGCAAATCCCGGTCCGTCGCTATAGAAGCCGTCACCTACATACCACTCTTCCACCTTGCGCAGAGCGGAGACAATACGGTAAGCATCACTCTTGGCACCAGCCTTGCGCAGGAAACATTCTACCGTAGACGAGAACAGCAGCCAGTTGGTATAAGGAGGGTCCACACGGCGCAACTGGGTGAACTCTTCAATGTAACGCCGTTTAGTCAAACTATCCAGAGGCACCCACAAAGCATCGTATCCTCGCAGGAAGCTTTCAGCAACATAAGCGGCATCGACCAGCGGCTGTCCCTCTTTCCGCCAAAGTAGGTAATCCTGACTTTCCAGGTCTACCGCCTGCGCATAACTTTTCAATGCCCACTCGCGGAGCTGCCTGCGCTGCTTGCCTTCGGCAGTGTCATCGTCCGGCAAAGAGAGCCAGGGTGCCAACCCCGCCATCAGACGTCCGAAACATTCCATATAGGTCACCCGTTTGTCGCGTCCATCCCAAGTGGGGCTAAGCTCCACCTGCATATTTTCCTGGAGCTTCCCTTCACTCATATTGCTCAGTACCGGAGCAGCCATTTGATACAACACCCCGGCCCAAAGTTCGCGGTCTGTCACTTCCTTCTCTTTTTTCTTCTTGGCAGCCATTTCCTGAGCGGGCAGCAATAAAACTGCCACCAGCAGCAGCCATAAGTAGTTACTTTTTCTCATGATATTATTTAAGTTTGTTTTTCAATACTGCAAAATTACCCCATTCCCGGTAATTTCGGGGGCACTATTGTTTCAAAAAGGGGTAAATATCGGTCATTAGTACCCCAAAAGCTCAGAAATCACAAGAAAAAGCCTAAGATTAAACCGTGCTACGACGGAAGTGAATAAAGTATTTGCCGCTATATTTGTTTCTTCATGAACTGCACCAGTACGAGGGCAATGCAATAAGCTATAATCTGTTCAAACCAAAAGTCAAGTCCTTCAAACATATTACTCATTATTTTAATAGACACCCATTCCTTTTTCTGATAACAAAGGAAAGGAGTTTATTCGGAATAATGAATTTCCATACGACTCAAAAAATGTTCTATTTTTCCGGATTACAGACAAAACTGAGAATATCCACCAAGACACTGACTACTTCCATATTACATTAAATGTCCCGAAAACCGATATATTCTCCTGCCAAAAGACTATTTTTGCAACAAATATCCATAAGCATACCATGGCAGGCATCTATATTCATATACCTTTTTGCAAGACACGCTGTATCTATTGCGATTTCTATTCCACCACTCGCAGCGAATTGAAGCAGCAGTACATCCGTGCCTTGTGCACTGAACTGAAAACCCGCAAGGGTTATCTGAAGGAAGAACCGATAGAGACCATCTACTTTGGCGGAGGAACTCCCTCACAGCTCGCTCACGAAGATTTCGAGCAGATATTCCGGACTATCAAAGAGGTGTATGGAACAGAACATGCCGAAGAAATTACCCTCGAGGCCAATCCCGACGACCTGACGGAAGAATATGTGTCCATGCTGCGCACCCTCCCCTTCAACCGCATAAGCATGGGGATACAGACATTCGACGCCCCCACCCTGAAACTGTTGAACCGCCGGCACAATGCCGCGCAAGCCATCGCAGCCATACACCGCCTCCGCCAAGCCGGCTTCCGGAATATCAGCATCGACCTCATCTATGGACTACCGGATGAAACAGACCAACGGTGGGAACGCGACCTGCAACAAGCCGTCGGCCTTGATGTGGAGCATATCTCCGCTTATCATCTGACTTACGAAAAAGGCACCCGCATCTACGAAATGCTGCAGAGCCATCGTATCAGCGAAGTGGATGAAGAGAGTAGCGTGCGCTTCTTCTCGGCGCTCATGGACACCCTGGGAGCCGCGGGGTATGAGCATTACGAAATATCCAACTTCTGCAAGCCCGGCATGTACTCACGCCACAACACTGCTTACTGGAAAGGCATTCCGTATTTGGGCTGCGGCCCTTCAGCCCACTCCTTCAATGCGGAGACAAGGGAATGGAACACAGCTTCTCTGGAAGGATACATAAAGTCCATTGAAGAGGGACACCGTTCCTCCGAAACAGAAATTCTGGATAAAGTGACCCGTTACAATGAATACATTATGACTTCCCTGCGTACCATGTGGGGAATCTCCCTGACATATACGGAAGAAGCCTTCGGCACAGAGTTGTGCCAATATTGCACGAAAATGGCAGCCCCCTACCTCCAAAGCCACAAACTGGAGATGCAGGCAGACCGCCTGCGCCTGACCCGGGAAGGTATCTTTGTTTCGGACGGCATAATAAGCGACCTGATGTTCATTGATTAACAGCAAAACCGGGAGACTGCATGACCGAACAAGAAGTCAGACGCTACTTGCGCCAAATGAAGGAAGAAGACTCGGAACGGGCTTTTCACAGTTTCTACAATCTGTGCTACGACCGCTTGTTCCGTATTGCCTGCTATTTCGTGAAGCACGAAGAATGGGCGCAAGAAATTGTGCTCGACGTCTTCATGAAGCTTTGGGAACAACGCGCCCTGTTGCCGGAAGTGAACAACATAGAGGATTACTGCTTTATCCTTACCAAAAATGCCTCCCTCAATTACCTGGAAAAAGAGAACCGGCACCCTACACTCTCGTCCGAACAGCTTCCCGAAGTTTCCGGCCAGGCCGATTCCCCCGAAGACACTCTTATCAGCGAAGAACTGTTTGCCCGATATGTCAAGGCGCTCGACCGCCTGCCGGAGCGTTGCCGTGAAGTATTCATCCGCCTGCGCGAAGAGAAACAAAGCTATGCACAAGTGGCGGAGGAGCTGAACATCAGCACAAAGACAGTAGACGCGCAACTGCAAAAAGCACTCACAAGACTCAAGGAAGCATTGCTGACGGAGTGAACTCTGCTTCATCTTCCTTGCAAGAAGCCGCGTATGCATGTATGAGATGTACATCTCGAGCTGCATGAGATACACATCTCGCACAACATGAGATGCACATCTCGAGCACACCTTCCCTATTGATTGAAACAGAGAAACAAGGAAGTCATACGTAGGCAGGACGGACTTTCACGGACAAAGAGCTTTAGATTAACATTATTTCAGGATATAGGCATAGGGAATTCCTGAAAAGGAGCTGTCTTTACATGCAGAAAAGGAGTCATAGGCTCTTAATAAATTGCCAAAAATGAAAGTGAATAACGAGAATTTCGACAAGGTACTGAACAAACTGGTTGCTTCTACCCGTTCCCCACGAGGACGCTTTACGGCAGAGAACAGCTGGAGGCTGCTGGAAAGCCGTTTGCTAAAGCGCCGCAGCATGAAGCGGTTCTGGATGCGTACAGCCAGTGCCGCAGCCGTAGTCCTGCTCTGTGTAACGAGCTGGGCAGCCTATCAGTTCTTATACGTAGCACCACCACGGGAAGCCATTCCCACAGAAGCCATACATACTACCGAGGAAACCCAAGTAATTCATAGCGTACTGACATTCGATCAGCAACCCTTGCAGGAAATCGTCCGTCAACTTTCCGAAACGTTCCGTACCGATATACGTATCGAAGGAGACAGCCTGAAGAACTATCATATGACAGCTACCTTCCGCGAAGGGGAGAGTCTTACAGAAATCCTCGACCTACTGAAGGACGCCGGCAACTTTACCTATAAAAAAGAAAACAACACTATTATCCTTACTACTAAACTTAACTGACAATGACCAGCTCTACTATCTGTTCGCACCACCGCATCAGAACCGTACTTCTGATGTGTGTGGTTCTTTTAAGCGCCTCACTCCATGCACAGGCACAAAACAAGGAAACACGTATAAACCTGAATATCCGTAACGCAACTTTAGAGAGTTTCGTGAAGCAACTGGAAAATGCAACCGGATTCTCCTTCATCTATGGGGAAGAAGTAAAGCTCACGCACCGCATCACACTGGAGATGAAACAAAAGAACATCAGTGAGATATTGCAACGTGCCTTTGAAAACGAACCCATCACGTTCGAAATATCCGGAAAGCACATTCTACTCCATAAGCGGCCCGTGCCGCAGAAACCCGTTAGCCGTAAGTTCACCATCAGCGGATACGTGACCGACGGAGCGTCTTCCGAGACGCTGATTGGTGCCAATATCCTTGAGAGTCGTTGTTCCACAGGTACTGCCACCAATCCTTTCGGTTTCTATTCCCTCACCCTGCCGGAAGGGGAAACGGAACTGGTTTTCTCCTACCTGGGCTACGAAAGCCGGCATAGCCGGTTCGAACTGACGAAAGACACCTTACTCAACGTCAGGCTGGACAGCAATAACCAGCTGGCAGAGGTCGTGGTGCTCTCGGACAAGCGGGAGGCCGGCATAGAAAGCACAGCCATGGGAGCGCATGAGATACCGATGACACAAATCAGGCATACCCCGTCCATATTGGGAGAAGCCGACCTGCTGAAGACCATTCAGCTGATGCCGGGTGTGCAAGCCGGTATGGAAGGTTTTGCAGGCATGTATGTGCGAGGGGGAGGTCCCGACCAAAACCTGGTTATGCTGGACGGAATTCCTGTTTACAACGCAGACCACCTGCTGGGAGTATTCTCCATCTTTACGCCCGAAGCGGTAAAGAACACCACACTCTTCAAAAGTTCTTTTCCTGCCCGCTACGGCGGGCGTCTTTCGTCTATAGTAGATGTACGGACCAACGACGGGGACATGCATAAATACCACGGCGCATTCAGCATAGGCCTGCTGACGGACAAACTGCATATCGAAGGCCCTATCTGGAAAGAACGGACCTCCTTCAGTTTCAGCGCACGAGCCATCCCCACCCTATTCTTCAAAAATCTCATTGTAGACAAAGACGACACCTATTCCGACAAATACAACTACTATTTTTACGACGTCAATGCAAAGGTCAACCATAAGTTCAGCGACCGTAGCCGCATCTTCCTCAGTTTCTACAAGGGGAAAGACCACTATCATTATGACAGTTACTACCACGGTGACAATTACGACAACAGCATTAAGAATTATTCCAAGGACAACAGCCATCTGAATTGGGGAAACACCATCGCCTACGGCCGCTGGAACTATGTATTCAACAGCAAGCTGTTTTGCAACACCACCGTCTCATACAACAAATATGAGATGGGGCTGGACGGAAACATGGAAGATACCTATACTGTCGCCAATAAAGTACAAGACAGATACTATTACTCCTCCAAGTTCAACTCCGGTATCCGTGACTGGAGTGCGCGTATGGACTTTGACTACACCCCCATGCCGCAGCACCACATCAAGTTCGGTGCAGAGTACATCCACCATACGTTCCGTCCGGGAATAGCTACCTCGAAAATACAAGATATAGATAATGGCGCCCTCCAGGAAGATACGGTTTACAATACCAGCAACAGCCATGCCATGCGCGGACAAGAAATCTCCCTTTACGCCGAAGACAATTTCAATGTAAACGCCAGGTTCAGTCTGAATGCAGGTGTACGCACATCGCTGTTCCACACACAAGGGAAAAGCTACTATTCGCTGCAGCCCCGCCTTTCCGCCCGCTATGACCTCGGACAAGGATATTCTGCCAAAGCATCCTATACGTGCATGGCACAGTATGTGCATCTGCTGTCCTCTACTCCGCTGTCTATGCCTACCGACCTCTGGGTACCCATTACCAAAGACATCAGTCCGATGTATGCCAACCAGTTCTCCATAGGAGGCTACTATTCCGGACTGCCGGGTTGGGAGTTCTCCGTCGAGGGATATTATAAACAGATGAAACACATACTTGAATATCAAGACGGTGTATCCTTCTTCGGCACCTCTACCAACTGGGAAGAAAAAGTGGAAATGGGCGAAGGCCGCTCCTTCGGTCTGGAACTGATGGTACAGAAAACATTGGGCAAGACTACCGGCTGGCTGGCATATACCCTATCCAAGACCGATCACCGTTTTAAGAACGGTACCATCAACCAAGGCCGATGGTTCCCCTACAAATATGACCGCCGCCACAGCATCAGCCTCAATCTCAGCCATAAGTTCAGTGACCGCATTGATGCAGGAGCTTCCTGGATATTCAATACCGGTGGATGTATCACTATCCCCGAAAAGGCTACTATTATCGTCAGCCCCGATGGAGTCATCGAAGAGACCGGCTACATCTCCAGACGCAACAACTATCGCCTGCCTGCCAGCCATCGTTTGAACCTAGGTGTTAACTTCAACAAAAAAACCAAACATGGCATACGCACCTGGAATATCAGTATCTACAATGCATACAATGCCATGAATCCGAACATCGTTTACAGCAAATACAAGAAAAGCAGTTATCTATACCAACCGGATGGTAATGGAGGATTCATAGAACATAAAGAGGAAGGGAAAATCAGTATCAAAAAACTGACCATCCTGCCCTGCATCCCTTCAGTTACCTATACTTACAGATTTTAAACACATCAGCATATGAAGATCCAAATGAAATTACACCTATTATATATAGTAGCTATTGTCTTGTTGGCATCATGTGAAAATGAAATTCCTTACAATCCAGACAACCAACAACCGCTACTCATCATGAATGCCCAACTGGATGCAGGAAAAGACGTTAATGAAGTCTTTCTGCACTTGAGCAAGGGCAGCAGCATAGTACGTTTGAACGAAGCTACACTGACCTTGTTTATCAATAACCGCATTGCTGAAACTCCTCAAGCACTGACACCGGAGGAAATCTTCGGTCCACCGGAAAATTATCCGGAAGACGCCATCTTTGTATACGATGCTATCTTGTATAAGCTGTTTCGCCTCAACACCCCTTTGCATCCCGGCGACAACATACGCCTAGAAGCCACTGCCGAAAACGGAAAATACCATGCCAGTGCCGAAGTCACCGTGCCGCAACCGATAGAGAGCCTGCACGTGGACACTTGCTTGGCCTACCTGCGCGAGTACAGCGGACAAACCCTTTACCGCCAATACAAAATTACATTGCAAGACCGCCCCAACGAGAAGAACTACTACCGGCTGGACATTTGGAATGACCGTAGTTACTATTGCAAATGGAAAGAATACCTGGAAGATGAAAACGGCAGCCTCATCAAAGTGGAAGACGAGGACGGCTCTTGGCATTGGGCCTCCATACCCAGAGACACTACCATCCTTGCTCCCCGACAGAACGAAATCATCAACCGGGAAGATGTTATACTGACTGACGGCCACCCTGGCAACTATGATGATGAAGAAAATGAATTGTTTCCCACCATAAATAACAAATACAACATATTCAATGATAACACTTTCCGTGATTCGTATGCCACATTAAAAGTATATACCCCTCTCTACCAAGAATATTATCCGGTAGAGGGACACTACTACGACCATATATCCCGCAAACAAACCATCACCGTACGGCTGCTTAGTATCACTGAAGCCGAATACCGCTACCTGAAAGCCTTAAACTGCCTGGATGATGGGGATTACGACAATACTTTAATGGAACCTATCAGTCTGCCTTGCAACGTCATAGGTGGATTAGGCTTTGTGGGAGTCTGCTCTGAAAGCAGAGTAATCATAGAATTGCCCGAAACTGTTTGGCAATAACATTTTGACTAATAAAAATCCTTTTATCCATTACAATAAACTGAATTTCATTTAACCTACATTACATTCGTATTACAAAAAGCATCCAAATAAAGCATTTTCACACTACAAAATTGATTTAAGTCAAGAAATGAAGGTATAAACTACACTTTTTTACGTATTCATTTTTGTGTTATAAAACATATACCTATATTTGCATAGGTAAAAAGAAAAAGCTAAGCGCTTAGAGAGTTTTCAATAGGTATTAGATTGAGATTAGTTTTTAGGAATAACAATTAAAAAGTAGGTATTATGAAACGTTTAGGATTAACATTAGTGGCAGCAGTCTGCCTGACTGCTACAACATTTGCAGCAGGAAACCAACCTACAACTGCAAAATGGGAAGGTAACATCAACATAACAAAGTTGAGCAAGTATTTGAATCTGGATTCCAACCAGCATGAAGAAGTGGCAAACATCTGCGAATATTTTACAGAACAGATGGAACGCGCTACAAATTCCAAGAAGAATCAGGAGAAGTTACTCCGTAATGCAGTTTATGGTAATCTGAAGTTGATGAAAAAGACTCTGAATGAAAAGCAGTATGCTGATTATGCCAGAGTATTGAACGTCACACTGCAGAACAAAGGTATCGAAGTGAAATAAACTTCGCTTCTGATAAATACGAAAATAGTATTTGATAAATAAAAAGGCATTGGACTTTAGAGGTTCAATGCCTTTTCTTTACGTCAACGCCACCAAAACCTGCGGCGTCAACTCCCTAACCAAATAATTCTTATCACTTTACAAGCAGAATCTGTCTTGCAGCTCTTTCTTATACTTTCTGGAAACCAGCAGTTCCGTCACTTTGTCAAATGGTGGATAAAGCATGCATTTGCTATCCTTTATAATCATCAGATAATCAATATTGATAATATACGATTGATGTATCTGCACGAAACTGGATGAATATTGAGTAATCTGCTCAGCAGTCATTCCGCGACGCAACACCAACGGCGGCTGGTTGTTTAGTATCACCTCCCATTGTTTACGCTCGGAACAATAGCGAAAAAAGCCGATTTCAGCCGGACGCAACGCACGCATATCATTAGTTGGCGTAAATACGATAAATGTCTGTCCGGTATGCAACGGTGCACCAATGGGATATGACATTCTCTGCCCAGCCTCTGCCTGCTCTACAAAACGCGCAAGAATATCCCGCAACTCCTGCTCTTCAAAAGGTTTCAGCAGATAGTCGAACGCAGCCTCCCGGATAGCCTGAATCATGTACTTATCATAAGCCGTATAGAAAACAATCCGCATATTCCACGAAACACTGTCACGTATTTCCTGCAGTAATTCCATTCCAGTCATGTCCGGCAGTTCCACATCCAAGAACAACAAATCCGGCTGTACCTTGGCAATGAGTTTTTTCCCTTGTTTACCATTACGGGCAGTTCCTTTCAAAAAGAAGCGTGCATCCTTTCCCAATTCAAAACTCAGATTCTCAAGAGCCACCTCATCGTCGTCAACTATTGCAACCTTATATTTATCCATGTTCCTTTTATGTTTTTCTTCTCGCGAATATATACATAATCCTACTCCCATACAAAGCAATAGAAGGTCATTTACGGACTATTTGTCTGTAAATATGCCTATCCTTGCAAAAAATAAGATTAAACGGTTCTTTTAAATTCTGTAATCGTAGTTGTCAGGCAGCCAGAAAGTCACCTCACAGCCCATCTCACCACTCTGTAGAGAGACATTGTGCACCAAAACATCAATGGCCTCCTTGTTCTTATTGTTGAGAATCCGAATGGTCTGCATAATGACTTTCATTCCCGTCCCCGTGCCCCGGTTCCGACTGTCCGGACGATAACCGCCACCATTATCCGTTATCTTTATACAGATACCATTTCCCCGGCGGCAGACCGAAACCCAAAGATTACGTTCACCTTCCTTCTCGCGCAACGCATGCTTCACTGCATTTTCAACCGGAATTTGAATCATCATAGACAGAATCCTTATTTGCTCCGGCTGCACATCCTTTTCTATCTTCAGTTCCGAATGAAAATCCGGACCTAAAGAACGGCGTTCCAGATTAATATATGTTTTCACAAAATCCAGCTCCTCTGCCAAGGTTACACACAGTTGTTCCACCAATTCCAGATTGCGACGCATCAGTTTTACCAGCGACGAAAGCTCTTGCTTTTCTTCCACATTCCGCTCCACCATCTCCCGGTTCAGCACATTGAAGATAAAATGAGGGGACAAGCGGTTACGGATATTCTCCAGACGAAGTGTAGAGACTGTGCGATGATTCCGTGCAAGCAACAAAGCACGTTTCTTTTTGCTGTACAGATAAAGGAAAACCGCCGTCAATATAGATACAACAGCTACAGCAAACACGACAAACTGTATCTGCCTCAGCACCAGCACCTTGTTTTTCTGCTCCTGAAGCAAAACCCGATGTGCTATCAAGGTAGAATCCTGCTGATAACGCAAAGTCAAGTCTGCCGTACGCATCCGGACACGCTCATTCCTGATAGAATCATCAAGCTGGTTGTTCCTCTGCAGATAGTGATAAGCCCTCTTGTAGTTGCCGGTTTCCTCGTAAAACTGCTGAAGGTATTTATTACGGATATGTACCATATCAGGGTCGATGCCCGGAGGGACTACACTCTCGGACAATAAACGACGTGCCTCTTGAAAGTCTTTCTGAAGCAGAGCCAATTCTATTTTCTGCGTATCGATATAATATAGTGCAGTACTCACCCCCATTCCCTCAAAAAAAAGTTGGCATTCATTTATATATTTAACAGCCAAATCAACCTTATTCAGTTGAAGATAACAGTCTCCTAAATTCAACCTCCCCAGATTAAGTTCAAAACTCATATCAGCATATCCTTCGACTAAATCAATAACCTTTTGAAAATATTTTATCGCTGTCTGGTAATCCTCCCTATAATAGTAAGAAGTCCCTCTATTATTCAAATAAATATATTTTTCATAAGGTAGCATACTGTCATAGCTTTCTCCTGCTAGATTATAATAGTAATCACACTGTTCAAAATCACGCATGGTAACATATACTTGTGCCAAACCATAATAAATGGGAGGTTTCTTGGTAGAAGCTATATGCAAAGAGTCGCACATCAACAAAGCTCTCCTATACCAAGCTGCCCCTATATCCAATTTTCCTAAACGGTTATTCGCATCTGCAAGATTCATCAAAATATCCGGCACCACTTCAATCCTAGTCCCTCTCATCCGTAATTCATAAGCCTTCCGGAAACAAATTTCAGCAGAATCCATATTCCCAACACGTGCAAAGATATTTCCCTTCATATTGAAACATTCAGACTCCAAATCTGCCATTTGAGAAGAACTATGCTGCCTTTCTATAAAGTCATGTATCTGCTGGATTACGATTTGTGCCGAATCAAGCTGTGAAGTAATCAAATATGTTTTCAGTGTCATTGCCAGATAATTATACTTGACCAAGCTATCCTTTGCCTCTTCCATCTTTTGAAAAGCCTTCAACCTTACCTTTCGGGGCACAATGGCCACAGAATCTCCATTTATATGGGAAAAATCCTCAAAAGCTCTCATTTCTGTGTATACGTCCTCTTTATCTCCGGGCGCACAAGCTCCTAGAAGCACAAACCCTAATATCCAATAAATATAAAATCGAATTCGCTTATCCATCCTCTCTCCCATGTTTCTCGTAATTAGATTATTTATTCAATACATCTACAAACTTAAAATATTTTTGCGAAATACCGTCAAGCATAAGGCGTATTTCTCAACCACAAAAGAGCATACGCTACCGCTTTATTAAAACGAAACAAAAAATCACATCATAGTACAATATTTAGCTACATAAGCCATTAAAACAACATTTTAGTACATTTCAAACTTTTTCTCATTTTCTTATTTACATTTTTATTAATTACTTTGTGGATAAAGAATTGCGAATATACTCAATCAAACAAAATAATACAATCACACAAAGAAAGGCTGTTTCCAAAAGAAAACAGTTCTTTTACATAATTTATAAGTTCTATGTTAGACAGTGGACAAATCATAGCAGATAGATACGAGCTACTCAAACAACTAGGAAGAGGAGGATTTTCTGAAGTTTGGCTGGCACAAGACAAACTTACGGATGTTAAGGTCGCCATAAAAATATATGCTCCAGGGATGGGGCTTGACGATGCGGGGATATCCCTTTTCACACAAGAGTTCTCCCTCGTATTTGATATGAATCATACCAATTTACTGCATCCTACTTATTATGACTGCTGGGAACGGATGCCATACCTGATTTTGCCTTTTTGCAAAAACGGTTCGGCCTTCCAATACCTTACTGACAACAACCGGATAACAGAAACGGAAAGCTGGCATTTGCTCCATGATGTTGCAGAGGGACTGGCTTATCTTCATGCAAAAACTCCCCCGGTTATCCATCAGGATATAAAACCCGATAATATTCTGATTAATGATGAGAATAAGTATATGATTACGGATTTCGGAATCAGCGCACGGATTAGAAGTACATTACGCAGGAACCAAGGCCAAGAATCCAGTGGAGGAACTTTGGCCTATATGGGACCAGAACGTTTTGGTCCATCTCCCGCCCCTATTATGGCTAGTGACATTTGGTCATTGGGAGCAACAATGTATGAGCTTCTAACCGGTATGCCGCCCTATGGCGATCATGGAGGCGTATTGCAAAAAAACGGTGCAGACATTCCACTTATCAACGAAGACTTTTCTCAAGAATTAAAGGATATCATTTACAAGTGCCTTGCCTTAAATCCATGGGACAGACCCACAGCCAGACAAATTGCAGACTACACTTCCCAACATATCAATGGAAGTCTCGTCCCCTTTAGTCTGTCAAACAACAGCCATGATACTTTGCAAGAGGAAGAGGACAAAACCCATGAGGATTCCATTAGCGCACACTCTTCTGACATAAATAAGATGTCACCCTATCAAGACAAAGGGAAACGCAAAAAAGTTATAGTCGTAGCAGCAATCACAGCTATATTCGCAACAATTGTCATCATCTTTTCGCTAATAAGCGGCAAAGAACCAGTAGTGGAATCCATACCGGAACCGACTCCAACGATTGATTACGACAAAATGTGTCTGTCAATCATTCAAGAAGGCGAAAACTCTAAAATACAAGGAGATGTTTTCCGATTTGACATTGACACTTTAAAGCAAAACAATGATTCCGTATTTGAGGATTTTTACATAAATGCCATTGGCAAATACCGCCAAATAAATTACTACAAAGATTCCATCTCCGCGAAAATATACTTAAATGCAACAGAACTGAAACAGCAAGTAGAGGCCATACTGGATTCTGCCTATCATGTTTTTAAAGAAAAGGCAAATATCATGAAAGACCTTGACCAAGCCGTAGCAGCCCAGGCTTTTGAAGACCGTGCAAAAAAAATAGAACCATATATAAACATAGACAACAATGAAAATGAATAAACTTATCAGACTGATTGTTTTAGCGTTCGCTCTCTCTATGCCAATAAGTATATGGGGGCAATGCGCCTCCATCTATCAAAAGGGAGAGACATACATGAAAAGAGGAAGATACAGAGACGCTATTAAAAGTTTTAAAGCAGCCATGAAATGCGACAGCAATCTGGAGCAAGCATGCAAAAATAAAATCAAAGAGTGTGAGGAAAAAATAAATCCCGCTCCCAAGCCAGCGCCTCCTGCCGAAATCACCAGACTTACCATAGACAGAAAAAGCCTGGAATTTGGGTGTGAGACAAAGACTGCAGAAAGTATAAAAATAGAAAGTCTTCCAGAACAATGGACTGCAATATCAGATGCAGACTGGTGTCAAGTGACTCCCGGTGAGAAGAAACTCTCCATAAGCTGCCAGACCAATTGGCTGACTATCGAACGTAAAGCCACCATTACAATCAGTAATGAAAAGATGAAAGCTACGGTCAGTGTTACCCAAGGTGGCCAAGAAGAATTCATTAATATCGCATTAGATAAATTGGAATTCGGCTCCAAAGGAGAAATTAAAGAACTGCAAGTAGACTCCAATGCCGAATGGGAAGTTGCAGATATTCCTGAATGGTGTGAAGCTATAGCAAAAGACCGTGGCAAACTCATTCTAAAAGTGGGAAAAACCAAGAAGGCCAGAGAAGGAACTCTCATAGTTAAAAGCAAAGGAGGAAAAATATCTTCAATTATTCTTTCCCAGAAAAAGGGAGGTCTATTCTAAATTCATGGTAAACCGACAATGGTGAGAAACTCTGATTTATACAAAGTAATTCCATTATTAAAGTAAAATCTTATGAGATGTATGAATTGCGGTTGGGACAACCATTCCAACACAACAGTATGCCTGAAATGCGGGCAACCTTTGCGAATGCCGGAGAATTATGCCAACAGTCAGGACATTTTTATTTCAAAAGAAGGTCATGGAGAAGCTATACCCAAACCGACAGTATTGAATGTCAGCTCTAATGAAGAAAAATGCAGAAAAACTGTAGTGTTTTCCACAACAAATGAAGAAGAGAATCATTCTACTGTTGTACAGCCAATTATAGAATGTCCCAATTGCAATTACCCGGTAGTAGGAGATTTCACAAGTTGCCCTTGCTGCGGAACTCCATTAAAAAAGGCAAACATATCAACAAACAATGAATACAAAACAATAAGAGTAGAAGAGGAAGCATCTTCCATTTCTGAAGAGAAAATGCTCTGTCATGAATGTGGAAGTAAGATAGCAATAACCTGCTCTTTTTGCCCGAACTGCGGTGTCCGCGTACATCGGCCAACCATACGCCGACAAATAAAGAACATCACAGAGACAGAACCGGAAACCAAACCTCACTGTTCATTAACAATTATACCGGAAGAAGAAGAGAACATTCTTCCGAAAAGATTTGAATATGAAGGGAACTCCATCATCTTGAACCGGGAAAATACAGAAATGTCTAATCGTACAATCACCTCAAAGGAACAAGCTGAAATAGTTTTCGATGATGGTCATTGGTATCTGCTTGACCGAAGTATGCTCCAAACGACCTATATCCAGGTAAACAGAAAAATAGAAATCATACCGGATGATATCATTGTACTAGGCGACCGAAGATTCAAGTTTGAATGTGACTAAATATAACTCTTGTGAATAACCGGACTGTCGACAGATGTGATTATAATGTAGGGGAATATATCAATAACCGTTATAGGGTTTCCCAAACATTAGGCGAAGGTTCATTCGGTAAAGTATATCGGGTTACGGACAGCGCAAGCAAAGATTATGCGCTTAAACTACTGAGATTATGGGAAGTTCCTCCTGAAATACGTAAACCATTAATGGAACGTTTCGAGATGGAATTCAAAACTGGGCAAATTGATTGTGACTATTTAGTGCGTTCATTGGACTACGGTACAGTTGGAGGCAACCCTTATATTGTAATGGAATACTGTTCCGGAGGAGATTTAACACCTTATTTAGGTTCTGGAAGCAGTAAGATTCCTCTAATTTGCCAACAAATTCTAATAGGTTTACATGCTTTGCATACCAGAGGCAAGGTTCACCGTGACCTAAAGCCGGAGAATGTCCTTTTCAAGAGTAACGGAATTGCTGCGTTGACAGATTTCGGTATAGCAGGGGATAGAAACAAACGTATGACTGAACGCAATATTTTTGGTAAACCCAACCAAATCTTCGGGACTTATGCATATATGCCGCCAGAACAAGTGAACCGCATGCGAGGTGAGGCCACTGTCCTACCCACTACGGACATTTTTTCTTTTGGAGTATTAGCCTTTCAATTATTGACTGGCAGTTTGCCCTTTGGCGAATTGAGCAGTCATAATGAATTGGCACTATACCAGAAACGTGGGAAAAATGGAGATTGGAACCGGCAGAAATTGACACAGTTGAAACATAGAGAGCAGTGGCAGCAACTCTTTGCAGGATGTCTTAATCCAGATTTCAAAAAACGTTTCCAGTCTGTGCAAGAGGTATTGGAACACCTGCCAGCAATAAGCCAAGTCCCCATGGAAAGAGGATATTGTCCACCACAAACAGTCAATGGTTTCTGTATACGTATTATGCAAGGTGAAGAGTACGGAAAAATATATCAATTAAGTGAACTTATAAAATATGGCAATAGAATCCTTACTATCGGGAGAGAACGCGACAATCTGCTACATATAACAGAACAGCAAAGTGCCTATATATCACGCCATCATTGCACAATAGAAACAAATCCCGCCACTGATAAATGGATTATTCGGGACGGGCAATGGCAGAAGGAGTTAAAGTTGTGGCAGGAGTCCAGTAATGGGACTTATGTCAATTCCACCCAAGTCACCAAACAAGGGCATATACTGAAAATTGGAGATATCATCTCCATTGGGGATGTAAAAATGAGATTTGAAAACTATTAATTATATATCAAGTAGTATGGATACACAAAATTACAAACGTACCTTAGCCGGCTCAGTAGGGGCTGGTATGGGGGCATTAATGGGTGCTTCCGGTAGAACTTACTTTATTTTGGAGCACAAGACCTCTTCAAAGTATCATCAAGCGGGAGAATCCCAAAAAATCATTGTCGACCAAGTAGAATTAGGTAGAGACGCTTCCTGCCAAGTACGCTTTGATGAAAGTTTCGAAACAGTTAGCCGCAAACATGCTGCAATTGTACGCGACGGTGAAAACTGGAAACTTATCCACCTTTCACACTCCAATCCGACATTGGTCAACGGACATCCTATAAATGGGTCCTACTATTTACAAACAGGAGATGAAATACAATTATCCGTTGGCGGACCACGCTTGGGATTCATTGTTCCACAAGGTCGCCAAGCATTAACTTCCAGCATTGGATTGACTGAGAGAATGAGCCTTTTCCGCAAACAAGCCTTACGCCCCTACAAGACCGCATTAACAATCATGGGAATTGTTTTCGTACTGGCGGTGGCAGGATTGGCTGCCTGGAACTACAGTTTAGGTGTAAAAAATGATTTGTTGGCACAGAAGACAGAAGAACAAGAACTTCAACTGAAAGGATACCAAAACCAATTGGATTCACTGGGGACCGAAAGAGCATCTCTAGAAGCACAGCAACGGGAGTTAGAGACCAAATTACGAAACAGTGACGGTAATGCAGAGGCCTTAAAAACACAGTTGGACAACGTTAATAGTCAATTAAAGAATGTCAATGCAAGTTTCTATAAGGTCAAATCAGACTTGGACAATCTCTCAAACAGCATAAGCACTAAAAGCATTGAGAATTCAAGCAATGCCATTAACGCAAATATACAAGAAGGCACCAGACTCTCCAAAGACCAATATTATGAAGACCCTGATATAGCAGATGAACAAGACAGTAATGCTTCAGGAGATTTGAAAGATTATTATGATTATATCTATACAATTAAAGTCGACCGTATTGAAATCGAATATAATGGAACAAAGTTTGATCCGGGCATACAAGTTTCAGATATAATCTGCGGAACTGGCTTCATGCTATCAAACGGAATGTTTGTAACAGACAGGCAGAATGTCGAGCCATGGATATACTCCAACACAGAGTGGAAAGACCCATGGCGTAAACTATTGGCTGTATACAAAGGAGCAGGATGTAATATCATTATCCATTACCGTGCATACAGTACCAAAGGAACTGGAAAGCCTCTGACATTTACCAGTAGCGATTTTGCCAAAGACGGACGAAATGATGTACAAGTGACCGAAATAGAAGTAGATAAATCCATCAGGGTACAACTAAGGGAACATGGGATAAAATTGACCTATACACGTAGGAAATATATCAGTGTCAGCATTGTTACCCCTGCTGCCAACAGTTGGGCATACATTAGAGGAAAAGGCGTTTATGGTGAGGGATTGCCTTACGACATTACCGCCGCAGACAACATGAGTGGAGGTACAGAAGTTCAAATGGTGGGCTATGCAGGTTATGCTGATATTCATAATCTTACTCCGGCTCATTTCAATGACCATACCAATATAGCCGATACAAAATACGAGACTACCATATTACAGAATCGTGTGGCAGAGCCCGGTTATTATGGTTCTCCAGCATTCCTTCTAGAAAATGGTTCTTACAAAGTAGTGGGTTTCATGGTAGGAAGCATAGAGGGTAAGGATCGTTTAGTACCAATCAGAAATTTAATACATTAAAATTAAACATGTCCGAGATAAGCATTAAATTAGCGGCAGGTACCAATGTTGGTTTAGTCAGGAAAAACAACGAAGACAATTTTGTTGTCAATCGTGATTTATGCCAATCAGAGTGGATTATCCCCCAATCGATAGAACCCATTTCTTTAGGACGGTATGGCAGCATATTGGTAGTGGCCGACGGAATGGGCGGCACCAATGCCGGAGAAGTTGCTTCTGCCATAGCCATTGAGACGGTGCAAAATGCATTCACCCCCGAGAATTTAGGAGATATTATTACGCAGGAAGGCATTGTTACCTCAGAAGAAGCCGTTGAAGAATTTCTGGGTAGAACTGTCAAAACCGCTGATTTAAATATTGTCAATGCAAGTAAAGAAGATAGTAGTACCCAGGGAATGGGTACTACTATTGTCATTGCTTGGATATTGAACGATAAAGCCTATATCTGTTGGTGTGGCGACAGTCGTTGTTATGTATTCAATGGCAATTCAGGTTTTTGCCGTTTATCTAAAGACCATTCCTATGTACAAGATTTAGTAGATCAGGGAAAACTAGATCCTGAAAATGCGTTTGACCATCCTTACAGTAATATCATTACCCGCTGTTTGGGAGACCCGACCAATCGTTCCAATCCCGATTTCCGTTCCTATAATTTAAAGGATGGCGATACTCTCCTACTATGTAGTGATGGGTTATGTGGTTTATGCCACGACGAAGAGATAATGCAAATTATAGAAGAGAACCAGGATGATTTAATGACATGCAAGGATAGGTTGATAGAAGCTGCTCTTGAAGCAGGTGGATATGACAATATTACGATTGTGCTATGCCACATCATGCTACAGGATACCGAGCCCAAAGCAAAGTTGAACAATACAGTGTTCAGCAAACCCAACCACCACAAAATCCGGAAAATTCTTCTGTTACTCCTGGTACTGGCTTTAGCGGCAGGCTTCTATTTATATAGAAATCCACAGCAATATGCAAAATGGAAAACGATACTATATCAGGCAGATACGGTTCTGGTTACAGAGACAGACACTACTAACACTACCCTAACAGATTGATTACTATTGTGAAACTATGCAACTGAAAAATGGTGATATATTTGCTGAACACTATCAGCTGAAGAAACTATTAGGAGTCGGAAGCTTTGGTGAAGTCTGGCTTGCCCGAAATATATTGGCAGATGTAGACGTTGCCATAAAGTTGTACGGACTGTTGGATGACAACGGCATAAAAGATTTCCGGGAAGAATTCAAACTTGCCTACAAATTACACCATCCCAATCTACTGCACCTTAATCATTTTGATGTTTTTGGACAGTGCCCTTTTTTGGTAATGCCTTACTGTCCCAAAGGGTCCTCAGCGAGCTTGAAAGGCAAAATGTCTGAAAAGCAAATCTGGCGCTTCATACGCGATGTATCATGCGGATTGATGTTTCTTCATAATCAGAATCCTCCTATCATTCATCAAGATATAAAACCCGATAATATTTTGATAGGGGATGATGACAAATTCATCATCTCAGATTTTGGCATCAGCCGTAAACTGGAGCATACTTTTCGTAAAAGTATCAACAAAGTAGAAAGTTCCGGAACACTTGCCTATATGGGACCAGAACGTTTTGCAGAGAAACCACTGATTGTGGCTACCAGCGATATATGGTCTTTAGGGATGAGTGTTTATGAATTATCCACTGGTCTTGTATTATGGGAAGGTATGGGAGGTTGTGTCCAACTGAATGGTGCACATATTCCAGCATTAGATGAGAAATATTCTTCCCAATTGTCCCAGTTTGTTCACGCATGCCTTGCCCTCAACACTTGGGACCGCCCCACAGCCCAACAAGCCTATGAGTTTGCTTGCTCCATACTAAAACAAACAAAGACAGACTCTCCTTCAGTACAGCTGAAGCCTATTGCTCCACTTTTTCCTAAAACAACATCACCACGCCTTAAAGAAAAGTTCTGTCCTTCGAACATGCATAAACGCATAGCAGGATGGACCGGCCTTGGTATAGTATTGATTCTATTGCTTGTCAAAGGAGGTTCCATATACTTTAGACACCTTGAAGAAGAGCGCAAGTACGCTGCATGCCGTACAGAAGAAGACTACAGAGATTTTCTAAAAGAATACCCCTCCTCATCTCATGCAAACTTTATAAAACAATTTTTGGGAAACAAGGTAAATCCAATCTCCCCAATAAATAGAGAAGAAAACATCGTTATGGACTCGGTAAAAACGGATACTGCAAAACTTGAACAGTTCCAAGAGGAACCTAAAAAACAGATTGTCCACCCACATCCACAACCTTCTTCACAGCCAGTTCTTCCCATTACTGATATAAGAGAAGTCAGAAGAGAAAATGAAGAACGCCTCTTCTATAGTTGCCAGTCGGTAGCAGATTACGAAGAATATTTGCGAAAATATCCCAAAGGCAGGTTTGTACACAAAGCCAAAAGAGCAATCCAGCAAATAGAATCAGAAATGATGCAGTCCAATCCTTCCACTCAAGAAATACACATAAGGAAAAATACAAGAGTCAATGTCAGACTATAAATAATGAATAGGGCATTCCAATGTTTGAACTGCCCTATTCACTATTCAAATACTTGATTTTATTTAATCGTCACCATCGTCGCCCCAAATCCGTACTCCTGGAACGAAGCATCCTGATGGCGGCAGTCAGGATATTTACGTTTCAGCTCGTCCAGCAAGGCTTTACGCAGCACTCCATCTCCCTTGCCGTGAATAAAGACGATGCGTTGTTCGCGCTTTTTCTTGTATTGTTCCATCACTTCACGAAACTTATCCAGCTGGTAATTCAATATTTCGCTGTTGCTCATGCCGCAGGTGTCATCCAGCAACTCGCCAATATGCAGGTCAATTTCGACAATCCCATTCTTGCCACCACGCTTGATGACCGTCTGCGGTTTGGACGGAGTATCTGCCGTTTTTTTCTGTATCAAAGCCTCCTTCAGTTCCTCTGCCGAAACATACACCTGCTTGGCAGGCTGGTCATTCCGGACAATATCATACACCAAGGCCGGTGTTTCAAAGAAAACCGTCTGCTGGAATGTATGCAGTTTATAGAACTTTACCATATCTATGCGGACTTCCACACTGACAGCCGGTTTCATTGTGAACGCACGGTTATCTTTGAATGCCACCAGCTGTACCATCACACGTTCACGGTCGTTCAACTCGGACTTTTCGAACTCCTCCAGCAGAAGTTTCGTATTCGGCTCTATCAAACCATGCGAACGGGCTGTCCAGGACTTTCCTTCGGCACTCGAATAGGTGTAATACATATAATAATTACTGTCGTTCACCAAATATGCCTCGAAAGGTGTAGTGCTGACAGCCTTGATATCCTCCGGAACAAAAGCCAGAAAAACATTCAGGATATCTCCACCTTTCATCTCGGGCTGACGATAAACAGATATCTGCGGTTTCTCCAAACGGACCGATTGAGACTCTGAAACCTGAGACTCCATAGCAGACGGCCTTGCCGCAGTAGCGGCCGTGCGCAATTGTTGCTCTTCTTCCCGCTTCTTCTTGGCAGCCGCTTTGGCTGCCGGAGTGGGGATATTATAATCATCGGTCTCTATCACCACACATTCGTTTATGGGCATCGGTATGTCAAAACCGTCGGCATCTTCCACCAACACGATGTTTTTCCCTTGAAATCCTGTCACAACACCGCCCCCAACTTCGCTGAGGAAACGAACTTTATCTCCTATCTTCATAGTAACTTATCTTTTAGTTTGTCTTTTCCTACTTTCTTCCTGCAAAGTTAGGAATTATTTCCCTTATTCTTCAAATCTTCCCAAATATCCGTACCTTTGCAGCCGATATAATAAAGAGAAAGCCATCATGAAAGAAGACCCCAGACATATCAGAATCAGCGAATTCAACTACCCGTTGCCGGACGAACGCATTGCAAAGTTCCCATTGTCCGTACGTGACCAGTCCAAACTGTTATTGTATCGCCACGGAGAAGTTTCAGAAGACAGATTCACTTCACTGCCGGAGTATCTGCCATCGGGAAGCCTGATGATATTCAACAATACCAAAGTCATCCAAGCACGCCTGCATTTCCGGAAAGAAACGGGAGCACTGATTGAAGTATTCTGCCTGGAACCCATACAGCCGAACGACTACGCCCTCAACTTCCAGCAAACCGAGCATGCCGCCTGGCTCTGCATGGTCGGCAACCTGAAAAAATGGAAGGAAGGCATGCTGAGACGTGAGATGACCGTGAAAGGCAAGTCACTCACCCTGACCGCCGAACGGGGTGAATGCCACGGAACCAGCCATTGGATAAACTTCCGCTGGAATAATCCGGAAGTGACTTTTGCCGACATTCTCGAGGTCTTCGGTGAATTGCCCATCCCCCCCTACTTGAACCGGGAGACCCAGGAAAGTGACAAGGAGACTTACCAGACTGTCTACTCCAAAATCAAAGGTTCGGTGGCTGCCCCTACAGCGGGACTGCATTTCACCCCACGCGTATTGGACGCATTGCGCAATAAAGGAGTAGAATTGGAAGAGCTGACACTCCATGTGGGAGCCGGAACCTTCAAACCGGTGAAAAGTGAAGAAATAGAAGGGCACGAAATGCATACGGAATACATCTCTGTCTCGCGCAACACATTGGAAAAACTCATAGTACACGGCGGCAAGGCAGTGGCCGTAGGAACAACTTCAGTGCGCACATTGGAAAGCCTTTATCACATCGGAGTCACTTTACTGAATAATCCAGAAGCCACAGAGGAAGACTTGCACGTCCACCAATGGCAACCTTATGAAATGTCTGCCAAGGCCACCGCCACCTCTGCAGTAGAAGCCCTGCAAGCCATTGTTGCCTATCTGGACAGACATAGCATGGAGGCTCTGCATACCAGCACTCAAATCATTATCGCTCCGGGATATGAATACAAAATCGTGAAGGCTATGGTGACTAATTTCCACCAACCGCAAAGTACCTTGCTGCTGCTCGTATCAGCTTTCGTACACGGTGATTGGCCGAAGATTTACAACTATGCACTGGCACATGATTTCCGCTTCCTGAGCTATGGAGATTCATCATTATTAATACCCTAAGCACAATGAACCACGATAACAATCAAGAGATGTTCCCCCTTGTCGACGAACAAGGCAACATCACAGGTGCCGCCACCCGTGGCGAATGCCATAACGGTAGCAAACTGCTTCATCCGGTAATCCATCTTCATGTATTCAATTCCAAAGGTGAGTTGTATCTACAGAAACGTCCCGAATGGAAAGACATACAACCGGGGAAGTGGGACACCTCCGTAGGCGGACACGTCGATTTAGGTGAAAGTGTAGAGATGGCGCTGAAACGCGAGGTACGCGAAGAACTCGGCATTACCGACTTTGTTCCCGAAACCGTCATGCATTACGTCTTCGAGTCTGCCCGCGAAAAGGAACTGGTCTTCGTACACAAAACTGTCTACGACGGTGAAATACATCCCAGTGACGAGCTGGACGGAGGACGTTTTTGGAGCCCCGATGAAATCAAGGCAAATATCGGCAAAGGTGTATTCACCCCGAATTTTGAAGGAGAGATAGGAAAGGTCATCAACTTGTAGTGGAAGCTGCTTTCTATCAGTTCGCAAAATATTCTTTCATCTTTCTCCTGACCCGTGGAGCAAGTAACAGCAGTGACGTCATCGTAGGCAATGCCATCAAGGCAAAAGCCAAATCCATGATGGCAACCACTGCTCCCAACGGAATCATGGCAGCCACAACAATCATCACCAAATAGAAGTAGTTATAATACTTGGCATTCTCCGCACCAAACAAGAAGTTGGTGCACTTCAGTCCATAATACGAATAAGAGAACATGGTAGAAAAGGCAAAGAAAAAGACCATCACCATCAACAGATAATGCCCATAGCCGGGAAGGAGCTGCTCAAAAGAATTCAAAGCAATATAAAGGCCTTTTATGCCTCCTTCCGACGCATAGTTTCCAGCTATAAGAATAGGGAAGGCCGTCAATGTACAAACAAGCCCCGAGTCGATGGCCGGTCCAATCATGGCTACCAGCCCCTCACGAATGGGATTGTCATTACGGGAGGCGCCATGCATCATAGAGGCCGTACCTACGCCTGCTTCATTGACGTAGGCAGCACGGCGGGCACCAGTCAGTGCAGTTCCCAAAATTCCACCGATACCGGCTTCCAGGCTGAAGGCAGACTGGAAAATGGAAGCCAACACTCCCGGCAACTTATCAAAATTCAAACAAAGAATAACGAAGACAAGCAGCATATAGCAAGTAACCATCACCGGCACTATTTTAGCCGAGATAACCGAAATGCGCCGGATGCCACCGATAATGACCGCCCCTACCACCAGGCTGATGACAATACCCATCACAAAACGCAGACCGAGTGTATTCTCTATTCCTGCCGGAGTAGTAAATACCGTAGTGACAGACTCGACCAACTGATTGGCTTGCATTACACACAACGTACCTATCAACCCCACCACCGCAAAGAAATAAGCAAACGGTTTCCAGCGTTCGCCCAACCCATGAAGAATGATATACATCGTCCCCCCTTGCGGTTCTCCGGCAGAATCGTGTCCTTTGTACATAATGGCAAGAGCCCCTTCAAAGAATTTGGTGGACATACCCACAACGGCACTTACCCACATCCAGAAAATGGCTCCGGGACCTCCTACTGTAATAGCGATAGCCACCCCCGCAATATTCCCCATACCCACTGTTGACGCTATGGCGCTCATCAAGGCCTGGAAAGAACTGATTTGTCCTTCGCCCGCCACTTCCGATTTATAGCGCAAGGCCTTTATCGAATATCCGATGCGGCAGAGGGACACAGCTCCGGAATAAAAGAACAAGAAAAGTCCTCCCCCTATCAGAAGGATAAATAAGGGATACCCGCAGACAAAGTCACTGACAGTGGTTATTGCTGAGCCTATAGAATCTAAAATGCCATTCATAGTAGTAGTTTGATGGAGGAGTTCATGGGAAGGTTTAAAAAAAGTCCCACTTCTCTTTCACGGGAAAGTGGGACATTCATTATAACATTTCGTTCGGCCTTATTTAGCCAGGTCTTCAATCACCTTCATAATCTGCTGGCCGATTTCCTCGGCAGCCTCCGGTGTGGCAGCCTCACTATAGACACGGATAATCGGTTCCGTATTGCTCTTACGCAGATGAACCCATTTGTCGGGGAAGTCAATCTTCACACCGTCTATATCATTGATTTCTTCATTCTTATACAGCTCCTTCACCTTGGCAAGAATAGCATCTACATCTGTTTCAGGAGTCAAGTCTACACGATTCTTTGCCATGAAGTATGCAGGATAGGATGCACGGAGTTCGCTCACCTTCTTACCTTCGTGTGCCAGATGGCTCAAGAACAAGGCAATACCTACCAAGGCATCACGTCCATAGTGGCTGGCCGGATAAATTACCCCACCGTTTCCTTCGCCACCGATAACGGCACCTACTTCCTTCATTTTGGTAGTTACATTCACTTCACCTACGGCAGAAGCGTAATATTCTTGCCCATACTTGCGAGTTACATCGCGCAAGGCACGGGTCGAACTCAAATTGGATACCGTATTGCCCGGAGTATGTTTCAATACGTAGTCGGCAACAGTAACCAGTGTATATTCTTCACCGTACATCTTGCCGTCTTCGCAAATCATTGCCAGGCGGTCTACATCAGGGTCTACAACAAATGCAACATCTGCCTTCCCTCCTTTCATCAGGTTCATGATGTCACCCAAGTTCTTTTCCAGAGGCTCGGGATTATGCTGGAAGTTACCGGTCGGTTCGCAATAGAGCTTCTCTACGTGCTGAACACCAAGTTGTTCAAGTAGTTGCGGCAGAATAATACCACCTACAGAGTTTACACAATCGATGGCTACACGGAAGTTTGCCTTTCGGATAGCTTCCACGTCTACAAGGTCAAGCGCCAATACGCTGTCGATATGTTTCTGGTTGTAGCTTAAATCCTGACGGTACGAGCCAAGTTGGTCCACTTCGGCATAATCGAATTCTTCGGCAGCTGCAATGCGGAGTACTTCCTGACCTTCGGCAGCGTTCAGAAATTCGCCCTTTTCATTCAACAGTTTCAACGCATTCCACTGCTTGGGATTGTGTGAGGCAGTCAGGATAATACCTCCACTGGCACCTTCCATGGTTACAGCCAGCTCGGTAGTCGGAGTAGAAGCCAAATCAATGTCCACTACATCCCAGCCCATACCCATCAAGGTACCGACTACTACGTTCTTGACCATCTCGCCAGAGATGCGGGCATCACGCCCTACCACGATTTTGTTACTTTTTACAGTACACGTCTTACGAATCAGGGTAGCATAAGCTGAAGTGAACTTCACAATGTCGAGCGGATTCAATCCCTCGCCAGCACCACCGCCAATAGTTCCGCGGATTCCAGAAATAGATTTGATTAGAGTCATAGGTTAATGATTTAAAATTTATAGGTTAGTTCCAAATTTGGAATTTATGAATATCATAGTAACAAGGATAAACCCTCTCCATAGCTTGTTGTTGCCCCATTTTAGAAGGAACGATTAATTTCACATGCGCCCTATCACGAACGTACTTCAAAGCCACCAGCCAGCCAGCAGGCACAGACGTACCATAGGCAAGACGCATAGAACCCTTTATGAAAATTCCGGCAATAGATGACGAGGTAACTGTATATTTGAATTCATCCAAATAATCTGGTATCGGTATATCCAGATTAGACATTAAATATCCAGACTGCAAGTTCAGCTCTTCATAACGCACCAAAACCAAATCATTCGGTTTTATTGTATCCGCAGGATTCGTCGAACCTTTATCCACAATCTGCATATACACCCCGCTTGCCAGCTGCACATACTCATTCCTGCTTACATCCGTTGTCGAATCTTGCGCATAGAATTCACTTTGAGAAATAACGACAATACTACTGTCTTTGATAAACGCTTTGATGGCATCTTTTTCTTCCTCAAGCATTTCGGCATAAGTTTTAGAATTATCGCATGCCTGGAAGGCTAAACAAACTGCAAGTAAGGCAAAAAAGAATAAAGTAAGTTTCTTCATTTCTGTTATTTAGTAATTTCGTACAAAAATATCTGATTTCCTTGAAAGTTGAAAGCTGCAGATAGAAAGTTCGTAACTTTTAACCTTTACAACTGAACTTTTTTTATCCTTTGGCATTCAGCAGCGGTTTGTATTTCTCCAAAGCCTGCTCAAAGACCTTGCGGGCCTCATCCATCGTTCCATAAAATTCACCGCCGGAAGCATTCAAATGACCGCCGCCGCCAAAGAACTCGGCAGCCAGCTGATTGCAGGGGAATGTACCGACCGAACGTAAAGAAATCTTTATCATCGGCTTCTCCGTATCTTCACGCAGGAAGCAAGAGAAAATCACCCCTTTGATGCTTAAAGGAATGTTCACAAACCCCTCACTATCTCCACGCACATAGTCGAACTGGCTTTGTTCGGCTTTAGTCAGAGAAATTAAGGCTGCATGATAGTCCGGATAGACCTTCATTTGTGACAAGACATATCCCATTAGGCGCAAACGGCTTTCTGAATAAGTATTGAACACCTTACGGTAAATCTCGTCCTTGTCAATACCTTTCGACAACAGTTCGCTGATGATGAAATAGATTTCCCGGTTATTGGAATTGTAAGTAAACCCGCCGGTATCCGTCATCATACCCGTATAGATGCACTCTGCTCCTTCCCTTGAAATGTCACTGAAATAGCCCATACGGCAAATCAGGCGGAAAACCAGTTCCGAAGTGGAAGATATCTCCGGATGGGAAATGATAATCTTGCAGAAATCCTCCGGATGGAGATGATGGTCTATCAGTATTTTTCTTGCCGGGGATGCAAGAACAGCGTCACCCATGGCATCTATACGATGGATAGCATTAAAGTCCAGACAACAAATGACATCCGCCTCGGCAATCAGCTTGTCAGCGAACTCCTTGTAGCGGTCGTACAGAAGGACGTCCTTGCTCCCGGGCATCCATTTCAAGAAGTCGGGAAAGGCGTTCGGCACAATAACATTCGCCGTCTTTCCCTGCGAGCTGAAGAAGTGCCACAAGCCCAGAGAAGAGCCGATGGCGTCCCCGTCGGGACCCACATGCGAAACGATTACTATCTTGTCTGCACGGTCAAACCATTTGGTGAAATGGTCTATCTTGGATTGTTCTATTACTTTGGTCAACATATTTTTATTTACTATTTGACGATTGACTATTTACTATTTGGCGTTTATAACAAATTGAAGGGGCAAAAGTACGAAAAGTTTGTGATTTATAACAATATGCGGTAAGAACCTTTTTGAGAAAGAAGAAGATAGGGAATACCTAAGCGAACGCAATCATTGGCAATCTTATTCTGATAATAGTCTGAAAGAGAAGCGTCAAGCACCACCATGCCCATGGAAAAGAGTGAAGTAAGTTCCTCTACCCCACCTTGATACCCCTTGGAGACATACAGATAATCAACTGAAAGGGGACGGGAAGAGTTCTTGTTTCTCCAACGGTTGTCGGAAAGAAGACAGATGCGCTTACCGGCGTAAGAGACAATCTGGTTGCGCATGGATAAGCCGGGAGTTGTATAATCTCCGGCAACCAGTCGGGGAGTCTCCAGATGCAGGCGGCTCCAATGCGGAGAAAGGGCACGGCACAGACGCGGCATATCCGGCAAGCTATCGGCACATGCCAACCAAGAATGACGGTTGTCTGCCATACAATGGACAACGGGACAGCCTCTCACGCTATAAAAAGCAATCCCCTGCCGGGGAGCATTGGACATGATGGAAAGGGAATGCCAGGAAACCACTGCCAACAATGCCAGCAACGCAAAGCATACTCTACGTACCGTAAGGCGTAGAAAGCCATAATATGCCATCCCCAAGAACAGATAGACGAGCAAAACACCCCATATATCCAGCCAAATATCATCAACAGCAGCGCCGGGAAGATGCTCTATCCAGCGGAGCACTTCATTCTGGACATGTACCAATGCCTCTACTACCCTTGCAAACAGATGTTGTACAAAAGGCAGCGGCGTAAGCATCAACAGAAAGACAGCAGAATACAGAACGAGCGACACCATGGGAATTACCCAAAGATTAGTCAACAGAAAATGAGTGGAAAAACGGGAGAAATAGAAAATGACCAAAGGGGCCGTACCCAGCTGAGCCGCCATGGACACTGTCATAAGTCCCCACAAATATCGCAGGAAACGATTGTCAACCTTCCAAAGGGCATATAACTTAGGTTGTACAAGTACAATAGCTGCAACCGCCGAGAATGACAACTGAAAACCGACATCAAACAACCAGACCGGCTTGCACAGCAGCATCAGGAAAGCAGTTGCCGCCAGCGTATTCAGAGTCAGCGGCTTTTCCGGCTGCAAACCGGCAAACGCCAACAAAGAGAACATGACGACCGACCGCACCACCGAGGAAGACAATCCCGTGAAAAAAGCAAAACTCACCAAGAAAAGGACCAGAAGCAAAAGCAACAAAGGTTTTAACCGCCGCCATCGCCTCCACAAAGGACGAAGCACAAACAAGAGCAAAGCATACAGAAAACCTATGTGCAACCCCGAAAGTGCCAGTACATGGCTGGCTCCCGAAACGGAATAGGTCTCCACAATATCATCGCTCAGTTCCTCTTTATCCCCCACCGTCAACGCAGAAAGCACGGCCAATTCATCAGCTTCAAAGCCCAAACTCCGGTATAAGCCAACCACTTTCGCCCTATAATCCAGTGCCACCTGGCTGACAGTGCGAGAGGCATCATGCCCCGTCTTCCGCCAATGTCCGTCAGCCACGTAAGCCGTGCCGCTATAGCCTTTCCGCCTCAGGTAGCGGGCATAGTCAAACTCGTCGGGATTACCATTGTTTGCCGGAGGAACAAGCCGGGTAGATACCAGCAACTCATCACCACGGCGCAAAGTGGCCGTAGCAGAATCTTTCGGAAAATAAGCCAGAAAAAGATGATTCCGGGGGCAACCCGTAACTGTATCCTTCTCTACCTCTCCCAGCAGGGCAACCCTGCACAATATGCTGCGCTCCCTCTCTTCTGGATGCTCACGGATACAAACCCTATAAACAGCAGGTTTGCCCGAAAAGGGAAATACCGTCTTTCCCTGCTGCCAACTCATCAAGCAGCCCCCCGTACCACCCAAGAAAAGGTATACCGCCGCTCCATACACCCATCCGGTATGCTTGTATCTACCTATAATAAAAAGAAAAAGCAGAAAACCTGCCACATACTCCCATGCAGAAAGCACGTGTGGAAACGCATCTCCACACAAAATACCAACTACCAACGGCATCAACAGTCGAAGGAAAGGATGCCGTTGCCAGCTGTCGATTATCAATCCAGAAGACGGATTACAGATTCCTTAATGCACGGATGGCCTCCTTCGGATCGGGAGCCGAGAAAACGGCATTGCCTGCCACCAGTACATCTGCTCCAGCTTCTACCAGACGCGAACCGGTTTCCAAGTTTACGCCACCGTCCACTTCTATCAAGGCCTGCGAACCGGTAACCGTAATCAATTCACGCAACTCGCGCACTTTATCAAGAGAATGCTCTATGAACTTTTGTCCGCCGAAGCCAGGATTTACGCTCATTATCAGCACCATGTATACATCATTAATAATATCCTTCAACAAGGATACGGGAGTTGCCGGATTAATTGTTACCGCCGGCTGCATCCCTGCTTCGCGGATTTGCTGCACCACACGGTGCAGATGCGGACAAGCCTCGTAATGCACATTCATGACATGTGCCCCCAGAGCCTTCACCTCCGGAATAAACTTCTCCGGCTGTACAATCATCAGATGCACATCCAAAGGTTTCTGCGACAGTTTTGCCACATACTTCAGTACCGGGAATCCGAAAGAAATATTGGGGACAAACACACCGTCCATGATGTCGATATGTACCCACTCAGCCTCACTTTCGTTAATCATTTCAATGTCTCGTGCCAGATAACCAAAATCGGCAGAGAGAATAGAAGGGGATATGATTGGTTTCATAATGTTATGTTCTAAAGTTTACGAACTTTGTTATGTACAAAGGTATATAAAAAAACAGATTTTTTACGCCCGGTAAATAAGAAAGTCAAGACCGCGACTATCTTTGTGGTAA